>NZ_JAKUHJ010000002.1:0-237986 GCF_023630635.1 Synechococcus sp. MU1651 | reverse complement strand
GGACCCCCTTGGCCCCACCCTGTTGCCCCCCGGGCCTGCCGAAGGTGAGGCCACCATGCAAACCCTGCTGATGCCTCTGCTGGAGCGGGCGGAAGCGACGGCAAGCCTGCAGGGCCGCCCCTGGCGGGGACCAGACCTGTGGCCCCAGTGGATTGATCAACCGTCCCAGGACGGAACGATCGCGGAGATCGTCGCCAACCTCCTTGAGAATGCCTTCCGTTACAGCCCAGCGGGCTGCAGCGTGGGGCTATGCCTGTTGCCCGATGGGCTATGCGTCTGGGACAACGGGCCGCCGATCCCCCTTGAGGAGCGCGACCTGATTTTCGAGCGGGGAGCACGGGGGTCCACCGGACAGGACCGGGCGGGCACCGGCCTTGGGCTCGCCCTTGCACGCTCCCTGGCGGAGCAGCAGGGCCGCAAGCTTACGCTCTGCGTGGAGCCTTCCACAATCGCTCCGGATCTGCCCGCTCAGGGCAATGCATTCGTCCTCAGCTGGCCGGCAGGAGCAAGGCCAGACCCAACAACGTGATCATCTCGGTGAGCACAAGAGCTGCTCCATAGCTGTCACCGGTGTGCCCCCCCAATCGTCGCCCAAGGCTCTGGGCGACAAGGATCGCCACCACGCCCCCCAGGAGAAGGGGCATGGCCCCCACCCAACCGGCCAAGAGAACCACCACCAGAAGTGAGGGCAGGGCATCCCAGAGCGGCCTGCCGTGCTCGCGATGAAACGCCGCGGTTCCAGCAGCGCGGAGGTAGTTGAACCGTGCCATGGCCCAGAGCGGTGCCACCCGGGCCCAGAACGCCGCCAGGCAGAGCCCGAGCGGGGCCTGCCCCCCCAGCTGGATCAATGCCGCAACCTGCAGCAGCAGCACCATCACGAGAGCAAGCACACCACTCGCGCCCACCCGGCTGTCCTCCATCGCCTCGAGCCGCCGCTCCGCTGGCGCCCCAAGGCCATCCGCCGTGTCGATCAGGCCGTCGTGGTGCAAGCCACCACTGAGCTGGATGCCGAGAGCCACCACGCAAAGGGCACAGGCCACCGGAGGCCAGGAGAGCCTGGACAGACCGATCCAGAGCAGCCCCTGCAACGCACCGATCAGCAGCCCCATCCAGGGGGCGAAGCGAGCAATACGCTGAAACGAGGGCTGCGGCCAGGGCCATGCGGGCAGCACCGTGTAGAAGATCCAGGCTCCCGCCAGATCGGAAAGCCAGGGCGGAACGATCCTGGGAATGGCGCGAGTGATGCAATCGGCCCTCACCGTAGGGTCAATGCAGAGGCGGATCAGTCGTGTTCGGCTTCGAGATCAACGCGCATTGCGCCAACACATCAGCACGGTGCGGCACCTTTGAGACCCCGCATGGGCCGGTGCACACACCACGCTTCATGCCGGTGGGAACCCTGGCCACCGTCAAGGGCATCAGCACGGAGCAGCTCGGGCGCACGGGAGCCCAGATGGTGCTCTCGAACACCTACCACCTGCACTTGCAACCGGGGGAGGAGATCGTGGCGGCGGCCGGTGGCCTGCACCGGTTCATGGGCTGGAACGGCCCGATGCTCACCGACTCCGGCGGCTTTCAGGTGTTCAGCCTGGGAGACCTGAACAGGATCGATGACCGTGGGGTGGTGTTCCGAAACCCCCGCGATGGACGCACCATCGACATGACCCCGGAACATGCCACCCAAATCCAGATGGCCCTCGGGGCGGATGTGGCTATGGCCTTCGACCAGTGCCCGCCTTATCCGGCGAAGGAGAACGACGTCATCGACGCCTGTCGCCGCACCCATGCCTGGCTCGAGCGCTGCGTCACCGCCCACACCCGCGAGGATCAAGCGCTGTTCGGCATCGTTCAGGGCGGCTGTTTCCCCCATCTGCGGCGGGAGAGTGCCATGGCCGTCGCCTCCTTTGATCTACCGGGCATTGCCGTCGGTGGCGTCAGCGTTGGTGAGCCAGCTGAGGAGATGCATCGCATCGTGCGGGATGTCACGCCCCTGCTTCCCTCACACAAACCGCGCTACTTGATGGGCATCGGCACCCTGCGCGAGATGGCCATTGCCGTGGCCAACGGGATCGACCTGTTCGACTGCGTCCTGCCCACCCGACTCGGCCGTCATGGCACCGCCCTGGTGGGCGGTGAACGTTGGAACCTGCGCAATGCACGCTTCCGCCACGACCACAACCCCCTGGATCCGAGCTGCTCCTGTGTGGCCTGCACCGGTCACACCCGGGCCTACCTGCATCACCTAATTCGCAGCGAGGAGCTTCTGGGCCTCACCTTGTTGAGCATTCACAACATCACCCATCTGGTGCGTTTCACCTCGGCCATGGCACAAGCGATTCGCGACGGCTGTTTTTCAGAGGATTTCGCTCCCTGGGAGCCAGACTCGCCAGCCCATCACACGTGGTAGCGTCCAGCCCAACGCCTTTTTGATGCAAGGGATGGCCGCCTTCACCCTCGACCTGCTGGCACAGCTGCCCGAGGCCTATCAGGCCTTCTCTCCTCTGATCGACATTCTCCCGTTGATCCCGGTCTTCTTCCTGCTCCTCGCCTTCGTTTGGCAGGCCTCTGTGGGCTTCCGCTGAAGCCTCAGCCCATCCGGATCACCTTCAAAGCAAACGCTGGCAGCGACAGCATTCGTCGCCAGCGTGATGGCTCCTGTACAAGGCGATAGAGCCATTCAAGTTGAATCCGGCACATCCAGCCGGGGGCACGTTTTTTGATGCCGGCCCAGACGTCAAAACTGCCGCCGACACCCATCCACAGTCCTTGCTGGCCGGCCGCCACGCGTTCGGACCAGGTTTCCTGGCGCGGCACCCCCAGGGCCACCAGAACGAGATCCGGCTTCAACGCCTTGAGCTGAGCCTCAACGCCCGGCCAGGTCTCGGGAGCTTGATAACCGTCCACCGCGAGAGCCAGGTTGAGCCCACGGATGCATTGCGGCAACTCCGCACGCAGTGTTGCCATCACCTCAGGTGATGCACCCACCAGCGCCACGCGCCATTGGTGGGCGGCGGCGTACTCCAGCAAGGTCCAGGCCAGTTCGATGCCCGCTGTTTTAACGACCCGGATCTGCTGACGGCCCAGGGCCCAGACCACTCCCGCTCCATCCGGGATCACCAGATCAGCGGTTCCGATCGCCTGCCCCAGAGCGGCATCGGCCCGAGCCAACATCGTCATCTCAGCGTTGAGGGTGACGATGCGTCCGCCGCCCCGGGCATGCAGACCGAGTGCAGCAGCACAGACATCACGGCAGGCATCCACAGGCACGCCGAGCACCTGGCAGCGGCGACGGTCGTCGGGGGCGGTGCTGACAGAGTCCATGGCCATGGGGCTGCGTTGGAGAATTTAGGGGCGGTAATGGATGAGGGCATGGTTGTGACGACGACGGAGACCCTTCCGCAGAACAACGCCACGACCCTTCAGCGTCTGGATCAATCCATCCAACGGGTGGTTCTCGATCGGCAGGACCCGATCAGCGGCCTGCTCCCCGCCAGCACCGCGCACACCATCCATGGCAACTACGGCGATGCCTGGGTGCGGGACTGCGTCTATTCGGTGCAGTGCGTTTGGGGGCTGGCCCTGGCCCACCGCCGTGAGCAGGGGCAAAACAGCCTGCGCGCCTGGGAGCTGGAGCAGCGGGTGGTGGCCCTCATGCGCGGCCTGATGCGCTCGATGATGCGGCAGGCCGAGAAGGTGGAGCGCTTCAAAGAGAGCCTTAACCCCCTCGACGCCCTTCACGCCAAATACGACAGCTGCACCGGCGAGCCGGTGGTGGCTGACGACGCCTGGGGACATCTCCAACTCGATGCCACCTCCCTGTTTCTGCTGCAGCTGGCGCAGTTGACCAAGGGCGGCTGCGCGGTGGTGCAAAGCCGTGACGAAGTGGATTTCCTTCAAAACCTGGTGCACTACATCGCCAGGGCCTACCGCACTCCCGACTACGGGATCTGGGAACGGGGCGACAAAGGCAACCATGGTTTGCCGGAGCGCAATGCCAGCTCCATCGGCATGGCCAAAGCCGCCCTGGAAGCACTCGATGGGCTTGACCTCTACGGCCCCCATGGCGACGGCAGCTGCATCCTGCTGATTCCTCAGGGGGCCATCGCACGGCTCCGGCGCGCCTTGCAAGGGCTCCTGCCGCGGGAATCCGCCAGCAAGGAAGCAGACAGTGCCTGCCTCTCGGTGATTGGTTATCCCGCCTGGGCCGTGGAGGATGCCGCCCTGGCGGAGCGCACCGGCCGTCGGATACGACGGGAACTCGGCGGGTCCTACGGCTACAAACGCTTCCTCCGGGATGGTCACCAGACGGCAGTGGAAGACGTCAACCGCCTGCACTACGAACCGGAGGAGCTCGCCGCCTTTGAAGGGATCGAGTCGGAGTGGCCGTTGTTTCTGGCCTTCGAACTGGTCACCGCCTGCTGCGAAAGGCGCTGGGACGAGGCCCGGCAACTGCACAGCCAGCTCAAGACGCTGGCCGTTGAACAGGACGGCGAACGTCTCTACCCCGAGCTCTATCAGGTGCCGGCCAGTGCCGTCGATCAGGAACGGCTCAATCCAGGCAGCCAAAAGCGGGTGGCCAACACCAACCTGCCGCTGATCTGGACCCAGAGCCTGGTGTGGCTCGGGGAAATGCTGCTGGACGATCTGATCCGTCCCGAGGACATTGACCCCTGTTGCCGCAGGGAGCCGCAGCCGCTCGGCGCCGAGACTGTTCTTGTGGCAATGGCTGCGGAGACGGATGACGTGCGCCAGGCGCTGCTGGCCGCCGAGGTGCCGATCGATCCAACCTCAGTGATTTCCGTGCAGTCGTCCGACGAGCTGAAGCAACGGTTGAAAGCCGCCGGCACCAATCCGCGGCTTGAGCTCACTGGGCGCCCCGGGCACCGGGTGGAAACCGAAGACACGGCTCGGGTCTACCGCCAGGACGGCGCCATCAGTGTGTTCACCCCGTCCGTGCTGGAAGACGTCAGCAGCTATCTGGCCGATGACCCGGAGGAGCTGCTGGAGACCGTTGTGGACGAGCTGCATCTGCTGCAACGACACTGGCGCGGCAGGGGACATCCCCTTCTGGTGATCCCCATTCGCGACGCAGCACTGCAGCAGCACCGCGACGTCATCCTCAAACTGGCCCGGCAACTCGGCAGCGGCGTCATTGAAAGCATCCCCGTCCGCTTGGGCTGCCTCAGTGAACTGGTGGATCAGGCGCAGGAGGTGCAGCTGCCGCCGCTTCAACAGAAACCGGTTCCATGCTCGGAGCCAGCCAAGCCGCTTCTGCGCGACGCCACCGATCTACGGGATCTGACCGCCGCAGAGGAGCAGGAGCTGGATGACACACCGATCGAACAATTGAGCCAGCGCCTCTGGAACAGTGCGCTGCTGCATGAACAGGCCGAAGTGCTCGAGTTGCTGCAACGGCGTCTCGGCTCCCAGGGGATTCAACACAGCCCCGAGGGCCATCCGGTGGCCCTGCGCACCCTGCTTGAGGAGGTCTATCAACGGGGATTGCGTTGTGAAGACTGGAATGTGGTGCGGCGCTGTGCTGGCGCCATGGGGATGGTGCATCCCCAACTCGAAGATGCCCTCACCGATCTCCTCGTGCGCCAGAAACAGGTGGTGGTGGGGCGCAACTACACCGGCGACTCCCGGCTGCGTCAGCCGATGGACAGTGCCGCCATCGCCGAACGGATTGAAACCACCAGCGGAATCGACGGCCGTGAACGCATGCTCGAACAGGAACTCCTGCTCGCCCTCGACAGCGTGGCGCGGCGGGAGCCAGCGCTGCTGAAGGGGAGCCTCACCCTGCAGCTGGGGCAGCTGATGCTGCTGCTCACATCAGAACTGGCCGTGGAGAAAACGCTGAGTCAGGACGAAGCCTTTGAAGCCCTCTGCAGCGAAGCACCCCATGCGATTCGCAAGCGCTTGCGCGCCGTGCTCGCCGATGTGGACCATGCCAGAGCAGCCCTGCAACGCGGCGAACAGCTGCACGTGAGCGGCCGGGTGCAGTGGTCAGTGCCTGACCCGTTGGAGGAAACACCGGGGGGTGGGGATTGGCTTCAACACCGCGTCCGCCTGGGTTCCTTCCAGAAAGTTCCCCGCGATTTCTATGCCGGGATCTGGTCGCTGCTGCAGCACTGCCGCGGCTTGGTGATTGGCGACAAGCTGGAGCGGCGCAATCGCCTCAACAGCAGCCTCATCCTCGAGAAGACGCCAGGGGAGCGCAATTTTGCTGCCCAGGTCGACCATTTGCTCAGTCGGATCAAGGCACCGGAATACCGACAACTCTGCAGCGAATGCCTGCTTTCGCTGATGGCCTTTGTCGAAGCCAATCCAGAGGTGCGCTTCGAGGATGACCTGGCCCTCGACGTGGTGATCGGTCATGCCGTCAGGGTGGGCTGGCAGCAGAGCCATCCCTCTCTTCGTCCAGAGAACTACCCGCAATACAAGGCCCAGGCCTGGGGGCAGTTTTATCGGTCCTCACCCGGTGACTGCCGCCGCTGGCAGGTCACGGCGTTGCGGGAACTGGCCGAAGAGCAGGGGCTGGTGTAATCCCAGTGAAAGCCCTCAGATCGGTGCGCACAGGGGCGCTCCCGTATCCGGGTGTTCAACGGCCTGCTCGATCAGGTCTGCCAGCTTGAGAGCCCGCGAGGCCTGAAGACCATCCACCGCAGGGGTCTCCCGGCCGCGAACGCACTGCAGAAAGTGCTCGAGCTCGGCATAGAGCGGTTCGATCGAGGTGGTGCTCACCTCCTCGATGAAGCCGTCATTCCGATACAGCAGCTCGCCGTGATCAGCGGAATACCACTCGTGGGCCCGGCGGTGAATGTGCAGGGTGTGGTTGAGGAAGTCCGTCTCCACCAGGCTCGAACGGCAATGGGCACTGAGGCTGCGGATTTTTCGGTGGCTCATCTTGCTCGCCGTCAGGCTGGCCACAACACCGTTCTCGAAACCCAACGTGGCGTTGACGTAATCGATCGGGCCTTCGGCACTGCGACCACCGGCAGCGGCAAGCCGTACCACCGGTGCCTTTGCCAGCTCCAGCACGAGGTCGATGTCATGGATCATCAGATCCAGCACCACAGAGACGTCATTGGCCCGATCAGAGTGGGGGCTGTGGCGACGCGCCTCAAGAACCACCACCTCCTCGTTGGCCACCACCTTGGTGAGCTCACGGAAGGCAGGGTTGAACCGCTCGATGTGGCCCACCTGCAGCAGACACCCCGCCGCTGAAGCGGCCTCGATCAGTGCAGTGGCCTCGTCCTGACTGGCCGCAATCGGCTTTTCAATCAGAACGTGCACACCCGCACGCAGGCAAGCCAGACCGACGGGATGGTGCAGCAGCGTGGGGACCGCGATGCAGACGGCCTCCACCTCCGAGAGCATGGCGTTGTAGTCGGCGAACCAGCGGCAGCCGAATTGCTCAGTGGCGAGCTTGCCGCGCTCAGCATCCGGATCCGCGACGCCCACCAGATCAGCATCCCGCAGAAGGCTGAGCACCCGCGCGTGGTGCCAGCCCATGTTGCCGATGCCGATCACCCCGACCTTGACTGGGGCCATGGGGTCGGGAGACATCAGCGCAGGCGGTCAATTGGGGGAAGACTATCGGCCCTCAGTCGGAATCTTCCTCTGAGCTGGGGAGAACAAGCCGGACCCGCTCGATCCGCGGCCCTGCCATGGCTGTGATCTCGAACTGCAGGCCGTTGAAATGAAGCCCTTCCCCCGCGGACGGAATGTGCTGGAGCCGCTCCAGCAGGAAGCCCGCCAGAGTGTGATGGTCATCGGCCTCGGGCAGATCGAGATTGAGCTGTCGATTGAGCTCGAAAATCTCCAGGTCTCCGGCCACCAGCCAGGCACCGGGGCAGTCCTTCTCTTCGATCAGATCCGGTTCATCGGTCTCGGCTGGATCCTCATCACCAACGATTTCTCCGGTGAGATCAGCTGCGGTCACCAGACCCTCAGTGCCGCCGTGCTCATCCACCACCAACAGGAGCGGCTGACCGCTGCGGATCATCGGCAGCAGTTCCGCCAGCGTGCAGGTCTCCAGCACGGGCACCGCAGGCTGGAGATAGGGCTCAAGCAACGAATCGGCCTGGAGCTCACCCCGTGCAATCGGTTCGGCCATCTGACGCAGATCCAGCACGCCACGCACGTCATCCAACGACTGGCCGATCACCGGAAAGCGGGCATGACGGGTGTGGTGCACGGCCTCCATCATTTCCGCAAAACGGACCGTGGCCGGCAGGGTGACCATCCCGGAGCGCGGCACCATCACCTCCCGCACCTGGGTGTCCCGCAGGGCGAAGACACCTTCCAGGATGTTCTTCTCATCCGGGAACAACCCCGTGACCCGTCCAGATTCCACAAGGGTTTCCAGCTCACCAGCGGAAAGGGCTGGCACCAGCACATCCCATTGGGGAGCCAGGCCAAGCAGGCGCATCAACAGGCCCGCCAGCGCCTCAAGCAGATTGAGGAGTGGGGCCAGGCAGCGCATCACCACCTCCAGCAGCGGCACCAGGCGAAGCGCCGAGGATTCCGGACGGTTCAACACCCAGGCCTTGGGCAGCAAACCAGCCACCAGCGTCGCCAGCAACACGATGCTGAGGAACAAGGCTGTGTCGCGCCAAGCGACACCCACAGAACCATCCGACCAGAGCCGCCCCCCCAGACCACGGCCAGCCCAGCCAAGGGCCACCAGAGCAAGGGTTGCACCCAGTTGAGACACCAGCAGAGCGCGCCGCAGGCGTCGCTGAAGACGCTGGATGGAACGGGCCCCGGCCTGCTCTTCCTCAACGAGCACTTCAACGCGACTGGGGCGTAGCCGCAGCAGGGCCACCTCTGCAGCCGCGAAGAAGGCCGGCAGAACCAGCAGAACAGCCAGCAGAAGAAGCCGCATCAACAGGGGGGAATGGGGGTCGCGAGGATCGAACTCGCCTTAGGCGAATTATGAGTTCGCTGCATTCACCAGATTGCTAGACCCCCATGGGGAGAGTGTTACCACAGGGGAGTCACGCCTGGGAAGTGATCGTCTGAGGGCGCATCCGGCACGGCTTCGATGGTCTCGGTGGCCGCCAGGCTGTCGTTGAAACCGCTTGAGATATCCATGGTTCGCATCGGCAGCGGCGGACTCTGCTCCTCCAGCAGAGCTCCCGTCGTGTTCTGAAGTGCAGACCCATCCCAGATCAGCGTCTGGTCAGGGAAGCCGAATCCCATGACCCGATTCCCCTCGATGCCGCCAACTGCAATCCCCAGAACATCGGTCAATTGATGCAGGGGGTCCACGCCCCGGGCCATGGGCGAGGTCCAGGTGTAGAAGCGACGGTTGACCAGCTCACTGGTGGTCTCCGTGGGGTGGCACACCGTGACTTCGACGGGAGCTGAACCACTGCCGGGCGGAGGCGCCTCGACACTGGTGGTGCAGACCAACGGACCCGCCAACACCGATGGGCCGGCGAGCAGAAGCAGGCTCGAACCAAAGAACGACCGCAGCAGCACCGGAGGAATCAGCTCTAAGCGCAAACTAAGGACATCTGCGAAGCGCGGCCAGTCCCATGTCTGAATCGTCGAGTGTCCCGACTGAGCGGGAGCAACTGCTGAACCGTCTGGCCACCCTGGCCTACCGACGCGGAGACTTCACCCTGGCCTCAGGCCGCAAGAGCGAGCACTACGTGAACTGCAAACCCGTGAGCCTGAGCGGTTCCGGCCTGGCCCTGATCAGCCGGGCGATGCTCACCCACCTGGAGGCCGATGCGCTGGCCGTGGCTGGTCTCACCCTCGGAGCAGACCCACTGGTGAGCGGTGTTGCCATGGCCGCCGCCGATCAAGGTCGGGAGCTTGATGCGCTGATCGTGCGCAAGGAAGCCAAAGGCCACGGCACCGGTGCCTGGCTGGAGGGTCCGCTCCCTGCCCACGGGGCACGCATCACCGTGCTGGAAGACGTTGTCACCACAGGAGGCTCATCCCTCAAGGCGGTTCGGCAGCTGCGCGACGCCGGCTACAAGGTGGAGCGGGTCGTCACCATCGTCGACCGGGAAGAAGGGGGTGACGCTGCGATGATGGCTGAAAATCTTGAACTGATCAGCCTGTTCAAGCTGTCTGAAATCGCCGCCTTCACGCCGGCATGAGCAAGTTGTTTTGGGACGCCCATGTCCCCTGGCTGCGCTTGAACGGCAGCGGAGCACGCCAGTTTCTTCAGGGGCAGACCAGTGCTGACCTCAACGCACTCCAATCCGGGGATCTGCTTCAGACCTGCTGGCTGACCGCAACGGGACGCTTGCGGGCCGTGCTGGAACTTCGTTTCGATGCAGAGGGGGCCGATGTGATCGTTCTGGCGGGAGAGGCCTCTGCCGTTCACGCTGGATTTGATCAGGTGATCTTTCCAGCCGATCGGGTTCGCCTCCAACCCCTGGGCCAGTTGCGCCGACTGCAGTGGCTCGAGCCCAACGCTGCAGCCGTGTGGTGCGATCCGGATGCGGCCCTGCCGGAGCCCTGGGCATCAGGGGCAGCCGCCACCGCGACGGCTCTGGAGCAATGGCGGCTCCAAAGCGGATTCCCACCGGGACCCGGTGAGCTCAATGGCGAGACCAACCCCCTGGAGTTGGGACTCATCGCTCAGGTCAGCACTGAAAAAGGCTGCTACCTCGGCCAGGAGACCATGGCCAAACTCATCGGCCAGGCAGGGGTGAAGCAACAGCTGCGCTGTTGGAGCTGCCCCAGTCCGCTGGCGGCCGCCGCCAAGCTCACGCTGGATGGCGAGCGAGCCGGGGTGATCACCAGTGCGCTCGAACGCGATGGCACTTGGCTTGGGCTGGCCCTGGTGCGCCGCCAGTGCCTGGCCAGTCCAACGCTGGAAGGTCCCAACGGAGAACAGCTCCAGATCCGTCAACCTGAGGCGTTTCAGGATCCCGACGCCTGATCCTGTTCAAGCAACCAGTCGGCTACGGCCCAGGTGGCCAGGCAGTCGTCGCGGTTGTAATCGAAGATCCAGCGCAGCCCGTGCCTGGTGCCGCGTCGATCGGACCCCTCCCCCTGCCACTGCCGCCACCAGAGCAGGGCCCTGGCACCATCCACACCGGCCTGACTCCATTGGAACCCCTTCCAAACAGCCACGGCCTTGAGGCCATAACTGGCCAGGGGTAGGCGCCAGTGATGTCTGACCCGGGCATGCACATCCACCAACCGCTGACGAAGTTGCAGCACCTCGGCCTCGGCAGCACCCTGCCGCTCAGCCATACGCCTTAAGGCCAGGCTTTCTGTCTCCCCGTAGTGGAGGATCGGCCAACCCCTATAGCGATTCAGCAACCGCTGCAAACGAAGCCAGCAACGGGCTTCACCATGCTCCGCCAGGGCCAGGATCGGGTGATACGCCACGGATTCCAGATCCCAATTTCCGCTTTTGGTTCTGGGCAACACCAGAAAACCGTGAAGGAAGTCGTGACGGGCGTCGGGATCGGATTCGATGTCGTAGAGCAGCACACCAGGACAGTCCTGCAGTTCCGGCAGTGCCGCTGAGGCATCCAAACGCTCCACACGTCCATCCCGCTGCGCCCGGGCCTGAGCCACCAGGGATGCGGCCACCTCACCATGCTGATCCCCAAAACGCTGCAGCTGCTTGGCGAGCTGCAACGGATCAGCCGCGGCGAGATCGGACAAGCCGCGAATCCCAAGCTCCAGCAACATCTCGCGCCGCTTGGCGCCGATGCCGCTGACCTCGCTCAGATGCCCTTCCTCCGCCGCCACGGCATTGCAGGCGACACGCCAGCTGCAAAGTGAGCACTTGCGCCGGTCAGCGGCCAGCGGAGGAGGAACCGGGCTCTCGAGGTCAGAGCGCAGTTTGCGCAGCCCCTCCGACAGCTGTCGGCGCAAACCACTGGAGAGATGCAGCCGCTCCTGTTCCAGGCGCCGGCCACCACCGCCGAGCACCAGCATCGACGGAACGTCCCCCTGCTGATGCTGCTCAAGCAACAAGGCCATCAGTGCCAGCGGCAGCTGATGTTCCCGGGTGGTGCGGCGGCCCTGACGGGCCAGCACCGGTTGATAGGCGAAGTCACCCCAGCGGCTCTTCCCCTTGACCCGCCGCAGCAGTGGAGGGTGTGCCTCCAACGGCTCACCGGATGGGCCAACCCCCTTCAGGCGCAGACCCACCACGGCCTCGGCTCCGGCAGCACAGGCGGCGATGCCATGGCCAGGCTTGCGGGGCAGCAAGGCCACAAAACAGCGCTGCTGGTCGTCCAGCAGGAGATTGCGATGGGCCGTCCAACGCCGCTCGGCAGGATTCCCGTGGCGATCGAGCCAGGCCTTGCGACGGCAACGCAGCCAACTGCGCAGCAACCGGTCGGTGAGAGCGTTGTCAGCAGCCGGGGTGTCACCCATCCGCCGACCCTACGGCTGCCAGCTGCTAGATCCACTGAAGTGCAGGCTGTGCCATGGCATCGGCTCCCCTCCCTCTGAGTCCAGCTCCGATCAAGTTCGGCACCGATGGCTGGCGCGGGATCACCGGCGTCGACATCACGGTTGAGCGGTTGTTGCCCGTTGCCGCTGCCGCGGCTCAGGAGCTCGCCCATCGCGCCCCAGAAGGTCTCAACAGCCGAACGGTGGTGATCGGTTACGACCGGCGCTTTCTGGCTCCAGAACTGGCGGAAGCCATCGCAGCCGCTGTGCGGGGTTGTGAACTGGAACCCCTGCTCACAGACACCGCTGTGCCCACGCCGGCCTGCAGCTGGGCCGTGGTGGAGCGCAAAGCCCTGGGAGCGTTGGTGATCACCGCCAGTCACAACCCACCGGAATGGCTGGGGCTGAAGATCAAAGGGCCCTTTGGTGGATCGGTCGAGGGAGACTTCACGGCCGCTGTCGAACGACGTCTGGCGGCCGGCGGCATCACGGCACCGATCAAGGCGGAAGTCCCCCGGTTTGATGGGCGCGGCGAGCATCTGGAAGGACTGCGCCGCAAGTTGGACCTCAGTGCCCTGGTTGACGGCCTCAGGGCCATCAACCTCAAGGTGATCGTCGATCCGATGCATGGATCAGCCGCCGGCTGTGTGACGGAGCTGCTCGGCCCCGAAGCCGCTGGCGTTGTGGAAGAGATCCGCAGCGAACGTGATCCCTTGTTTGGCGGTCATCCGCCGGAACCCCTGGCGCCCTACCTCGGGGGGTTGATCGCGGCCGTGAAAGCCTCAACGGCCGCCGGAACTCCTGCGGTGGGATTGGTGTTCGACGGCGATGGTGACCGCATCGCGGCCGTGGATGAAACCGGCCGGTTCTGCAGCACCCAGCTGCTGATGCCCCTGTTGATCGATCACCTGGCCCGAGCCCGCCAGCTGCCGGGCGCCGTGGTCAAGACCGTGAGCGGCTCGGATCTGATGCGGCTGGTGGCGGAGGCCCAGGGACGCAAGGTTCTGGAGCTCGCGGTGGGCTTCAAGTACATCGCCGCAGAGATGCTGGCCGGGGATGTGCTGATCGGCGGCGAAGAATCCGGTGGCGTGGGCTTCGGCATGCACCTGCCCGAGCGGGACGCCCTGTTCGCGGCGATGCTGGTGCTGGAAGCCCTGGTGGAAGGAAAGCAACCCCTGGGTGCGCGTCTGGATGCACTCCAGCAACAACATGGAGGCAGCAGTCACTACGACCGACTCGACCTGCGCCTGGCCGACATGGAGGCACGCCGACGGCTCGAGATGCGGCTGGACCAGAGCACGCCCTCGACCGTCGCCGGCGCAGACGTGCTGGAGGTGATCGGCACCGACGGGATCAAACTGAGGATGGGACCGAACCACTGGCTGATGCTGCGCTTCTCCGGCACGGAACCGCTGCTGCGGCTCTACTGCGAAGGGCCGGATGCCGAGCGGGTGAACGAGGTTCTCGCTTGGGCCCGACAGTTTGCGGAGGCCGCATGAAGACCCTTGTGATCGCCAGCGGCAACGCCGGCAAGATTCGTGAATTCCAGGGTCTGCTGCAGGCCCTGCCCGTCAGCGTGCAACCCCAGCCAGAATGCTTGGAGGTGGAGGAGACAGGCACCACCTTTGCCGCCAACGCCCGGCTCAAGGCTCAAGCTGTTGCCGCCGCCACAGGGGAATGGGCCCTGGCCGACGATTCAGGCCTCAGCGTTGATGCGCTTGATGGCGCTCCGGGTGTTCATTCCGCCCGCTACGCCCCCACCGACCCGGAACGCATTGCCCGGCTGCTGGAGGCCCTGAAGGGCTCAGACCAACGCCGGGCCTATTTCTGCGCGGCGCTCTGTGTCGCCGCCCCAGACGGCACCATCCTGCTGGAGGTGGAAGGTCGCTGCGACGGCTTGATCACGGCCGCACCCCGGGGAGATCAGGGTTTCGGCTACGACCCGATCTTCGAAGTTGCTGGAACCGGCCGCACCTTCGCGGAGATGCCGTTGGCGGAGAAAAAGCAGCATGGCCACCGCGGCAAGGCCTTCAGCCTCCTGGAACCCAAGTTGCGCCAGTTGCTCGAAGCAAGCTGAAGAGGAACCACCGATTCCCTGGCCTCCAGGCCATGGTCTGTACGGTGAGGCCTGCCGCTGACGAGGTCCATGGCCATCGCCATGACCACGGGTTACAGCGCGCAGACCGAGGGCGCTCTTCTGTGCATCGAAGCCGCCTCGGACTGGGCCCTGACTTGTGTGAATCAACTGGCTGTCGCTGACAGCCATGTCCTGATCGATTACGGAGCTGCCGACGGTGGAACCGCCGTTGGGCTCTGGAACCAGGTGCTGGATCGCCTGCATGCCAACCAGCCGACGGCGCACCTGACGCTGATCGGCAACGACCTGCCGAGCAACGACAACATTGCTCTGGCCAACAACCTGGCCCTGCAGATCCCCCGGGATCCGAAACCAACGGTGCTGGTGAGTGCCCGCAGCTTCTACGAGCCCTCCGTGGCGCCGAACTCGGTGAGCTTCGGTTTTTCCGCCACGGCCATGCACTGGCTGAGCGCCTCCCCCGGCCCCCTGAACAGCCACACCCATGTGTTGGCGTCCGGTGATGCCGACGCGCTTCAGCGCTTCACCGCCCAGGCGATGAAGGACTGGAACTACATCCTCGAGCTGCGCAGCCGCGAACTGAAGGTGGGCGGCCGCTTGCTGACGGTGAATCTCTCCCGTGATGAAGCAGGGCTCTATCTCGGCCACAACGGCGGCGAAACCCGCAACGTGCACGACCAGCTGCACCAGATCTGGCGGGGCATGGCCGAGGAAGGCCTGATCAGCCAGGAGCAGTACCAACAAGGCACGGTTCTGAACTTCTACAAGTCCCCCGAGGAGTTCATGGCTCCGCTGAAGGACGAGAGCAGCGCCGCCTACCGCAACGGCCTGCGGCTGGTGGACGAGCGCACCGTTTACGTGAAGTGCCCCTACCGACGCCGCTGGAACGAGAACGGTGACACGGCGACTTTCGCCGCCGGATTGATGGCGACGATCCGCAGCTGGAGCCGCCACAGCTTCGCCAGTGCTGCCGGCGACACCGCAGCAGACACGGTGTTCGAGCGGCTGCAGCAGCGCATCGCCGAAACCCCCAGCGAATGGAGTCTCGACTACGTCGAGCACCACCAGATGATGGAGAAGGTGGCCTGATGAGCAGCGGCAAGAAAACAGCGCCGACCGTGTCGGTGCTGGCGGAACACGTCTCCGATCACCTCTCGGTGTTCGTGGTGGCGGAAGACACCGATGCCAAGCGCCCCGCCAACGGAGGCCTGCGGGTGCTCAATTACCCGAGCGATGAGGCCTGCATCGCCGACGGCCAGCGGCTGGCGGGGTTGATGACCCACAAGCACGATCTTTACGGCACCGGCTTCGCCGGCGGCAAGATCGTGGCCCGGGCCGCTGAACCCGATGCCGTCAAGGATGAGCTGATCAGCGTCACCGCCGAGCTGCTGGAGTCGCTTGACGGCGCGATGATCACCGGCTGCGATCTCAACACCAGCCTGGAGGACATGGAGCGTCTGACGGCGCTCACCCCCCATGTGCTGGCGGCAGTCGGCAGCCCTGTGGACGCCAGTGCCGCCACCGCCCACGGCACCCTCGGCGCTGTGGAGGCCGTTCTGGACAAGGACCTCAACCACGCCCGCCCCGGCCGGGCCCTCGTGCACGGCTGCGGTGCCGTTGGTGGCACCGTTGCCC
The DNA here is from genome assembly GCF_023630635.1 of Synechococcus sp. MU1651. Lineage (NCBI taxonomy): Bacteria > Bacillati > Cyanobacteriota > Cyanophyceae > Synechococcales > Synechococcaceae > Synechococcus > Synechococcus sp. MU1651. The sequence continues at coordinate 221,872 of NZ_JAKUHJ010000002.1, read as the reverse complement.
GCCATCTCGTCGCGCACGGTTGGACCGTATTCACCGTGGATCTGGACCGCGAGAAAGCCAGTTTTCCCGGCGCGACGCTGCTGCCGGACAGCTGCGCTTGGTGGGAACTGAACCTCGACCTGCTGCTGCCCTGCTCGATCTCCGGGTTGATCAACGCCGAAATGGCGACGGCGTTGAAAACCCCCGCCGTGGTGCCTGCCGCCAATGCCCCGTTCCAGCAACCCCAATTGGCGGATGACCTGCGTCGCCGCGGTGTGCGGGTGCTGCCGGACCCCCTGGTGAATGCAGGAGCTGTGATCGCTGACTCAATCGAGCGGTTCTCCCCCGACGCCTGGAAAGACGCTGGTGCCAAGGACGTCTACGCCTTCGTTCGCGATGAGGTGCGCCGACGGGCCAGCGAGTATCTGAATCAGCGCGAACAGGGCCTGTCGGTGGGTGCAGCCCTTGAGGAGGTGGCTGCAACACCCTCCACCGAGCCCATCGGCCTCAGCTTTGGAGAAAGCGAATGAGCGCACCAGCGTCCCTGCCCAGCCGGGCAGCCGTCGTGATTGTTGGCGGCGGCATGGCCGGCCTCAGCTGCGCTGCATCCCTGGCCCGCCGTGGCGTGCGCGATGTGGTGCTGCTGGAAGCTCAGACCCTTGCCCACGCCAAAGCCAGCAGCTATGGCGAAACCCGGATGTTCCGGGAGATGTATTCCGACCCGGTGCTCTGCCGTCTCGCCCAGGAGGCCAACCGCCTCTGGCGCGAGGAAGAAAACCACGCCGGTCAGCAACTGCGGGAGACCCACGGCCTGCTCTTTTACGGCGAAAGCTGGGATGAAGAGACGATCGAGGGGTCGATCCCCGGGGCCCGACGGGTCATGGACGATCAGGGCATCCCCTATGAGGCCCTCAACGCCGACCAGATCGCGGCCCGTTTCCCGCTGAAGCCGAAGCCGGGCTTCACCGGACTGTTCGAGCCCACCGCCGGCGCCGTGCGCAGCGACAGGGTCGTGGCCCACTGGATCAACACCGCCCGCAATGCCGACCATCAGCTGATCGAGCACTGCCCCGTAGCGGGCCTCGATACCGATGGCGGTGGCGTCACCTTGGAGAGCGGCGAACACATCGCCGCCGGACAGCTGGTGGTGGCCTGCGGGATCTGGAGCCAGCTGTTGCTGGCCCCTCTGGGCCTCTCACCCAAACTGGAGGTATGGCCCATGCTCTGGGCTCACTACACGGTCGACCCGGCACTGGCCGATCGCTACCCCCAGTGGTTCTGCTTCCAGCAGGAACGCGGCGATGACGGTGGCCTCTACTACGGATTCCCCGTCCTCAGCCAAACGGCGGATGGCCGCCCCCGGATCAAGGCGGGCATCGACTGGGCTCCGCGGGAGCTGCGCGTCGCCGAACCCAACGCCATGGTGACCCAACCACCCGCTCGCCTGGTGGAGCTGCTCGACACCTTCCTGTTCAACGAACTGGAGGGTGTGCAGGAGCGGGTGGAGACCGTGATCAGCCCTTACTCCATGGCCAGCGACGTGAACTTCGTGCTGGACCGGCTCACCCCGAAGCTGAGCCTGTTCGCAGGAGGCTCCGGCCAGGCCTTCAAGTTCGCCCCCCTGATCGGTGATTCCCTGGCACGCCTCGCCAGTGAAGAACAACCAGCGGTGGATCTCTCCTGCTGGAGCCACCAACGCACCGCCGTCCGCGCCTGACCCCTCACCCCTCATCCGATGTCTGACACCCCCGCGAACCAGCGCTCCTGGTGGCGCCAGCCCCCCCTCTGGGTGGGTGCTGCTCCCCTGCTGATCTTTCTGCTGGTGTCGGCCATCGACCTGGCGCTGGCCAAGCAATTCACCGACAACGGCAAAGCCGTGATCAGTGATGTCCTCGGCGGGGTCTGGCAGTGGATGGTGGTGCTGCTGTTTCTGATCGCGCTGATCCTGGCCATCAGCCCAGTCGGCAAACTCCGGCTTGGAGGAGCGGAGAGCAAGCCCAGTCTCAAATTCTTCGACTGGTGCGCAGTGCTGATCTGCACCCTGCTGGCGGGGGGTGGTGTGTTCTGGTCGGCAGCCGAACCGCTGTATCACTTCCAGACCCCATCCCCGGTGTTTGCGGGGGTCGAGGGCAGCACAGCCGCAGCGGTGGATCCAGCCTTGGCGGTGAGTTTTCTGCACTGGGGCTTCCTCGCCTGGGCCCTGGTGGCCACCACCACCACGATCACCTTCTCGATCCTGGAGCGACGCGGTGAACCCCTGCGTCCACGCACACTGCTGGTGAACATCTTTCCGCGCAGCTGGGTGGATGGTCGACTCGGTCACCTGGCGGATGGGTTGTCTGTGGTGGCCGCAATCGCCGGCACGGTTGGCCCCTTGGGTTTCCTCTCGCTGCAGCTCAGCAATGCCGCAGGGCAACTGCCCTGGCTCAGCGACAGTGCCGGCTTGCAATCCCTGGTGGTGGTGCTGCTGACCGCCGTCTTCGCGACCTCCACCGTCAGCGGCATTCATAAAGGCATCAAGTGGCTGTCGGAGCTCAATGTGTGGCTCACCCTGGCCATGGCAGCGGGCCTGCTGCTGTTGGGCCCGGGCCTCTGGCTGATGCAGCACTTCTTGAGCGGCTTCATCACCTACCTGATCCACCTGCCGCAGATGGCCCTCACTCCCAATGCCGTGCCGGCGAACTGGGTGAACGGCTGGACGGTCTTCTACTGGGGCTGGTTCCTTGGCTATGCGCCCTTGATGGGACTGTTCACCGCCGGCGTCAGCCGCGGCCGCAGCATCCGTGAACTGGTGCTGGCGGTGGCCATCCTCTGCCCGATCGTGACCAACCTTTGGTTCACCCTGCTGGGGGGCACCGGATTGCATCTCGAATTGGCGGGGGGCAGAATCAGCGAAGCCCTGGCCCAGAACGGAGCCGCCGCTGCCCTGCTCACGATCCTCAGCCAACTCCCCCTGGCCGGTCTGCTGATTCCGATCGGCCTGGTGCTGGTGGTGCTGTTCATGTGCACCAGCGCCGACTCAATGAGTTACGCCGCGGCCATGGTGGTGAGCGGCCGCAACGAGCCCCCTGCTCTGCTGCGCCTGTTCTGGGCCTTGATGATCGGCAGCCTCACCTTGGTGCTGCTACGCATCGGCTCGGGCCTGGGGGACAGCACCTCCATCGATGCCCTGCAGGCCTTCATCGTGATCACCGCGGTGCCGGTCACCCCCTTGGTGCTAGCCACCCTCTGGAGCGCGCCACGGCTGGCCTGGAAGGAATGGCGGCGCACCACGGTCACTCAACAGTGATCCCGATGCCAGTCAACGCAGGCAGTAGTTCAGTTTGAGAGTGAGGCTCTGACTTGGCTTGGGAGCCTCCCCAGGCCTGAAGCTTGCCTCCCCCATGCGGGCCACCATCGGCATGGGTCGATGGATCGAACCCCGCTGGTCAATCATCAACAACTCCACCTCGCGCAGGCCGAGAGCCCGTGCTGTGGTCTGAGCGCGACGTCGCCCCGTCTCAAGAGCTTGTTTGAGCAACTGATCAGCTAATGAGGCACGGCTGTCGCTGGACGCCAAGGATGTCATTCCCTGCAGTCGCAATCCCGGCAAGCCACCGGCGGCCTGGATCAGTGCGTCGTAATCGTCACGGCTCAACTCGCCTGTGATGGTGGTGCTTGCCCGCTCCAGTCGTGATCCCGCCGCGCCTCCCCCAACGGCATAGCTGCGGGGTGCAGGGATGGTGAGCTGACCCAGGGCGAGTGGCTGAATGGCCTGACGCGCCTCTGCCAACCGGGCGTTCAGGGCGCTCAGCGCAGCGTCCTTACTGAGATCTTCAGCGTCGAGCCCGAGCGAGAAGCGAAAGCGATCGCTACGGCTTGTTCCACGCTCATTCACCTGGATCTGAAGCAGGGTGCCATCGCAAACGCGTTCTGCAGCCCTCAGGGGGAATGGCGCCACAGCACTCAGCCCGGAGAGGACGGCCACGGCGACCGTGGCACCGCTCCAGAGTCGAGAAGTCATGCCGAGCCTTCTGTTGGATCCTCATGCTGGCGAACTTGGAGCGGCAAACCCTGCTCAACCGTGACCGGCCTGTGTCAAGCCGTGACTGAACCCGCCGCCCAGCTCCCGTGCAGGCCATGGGGAACCGCCAACGGCAGCTCAAGCACCGCCACCTCCGACAGATCACGGGCGTTGAGGATCACCAGATCGGATGCGGCCCGGGCCCCGTTCCACACCAGATCGAGCACCCAGCCGTCGTCCTCTGCCTCAGCACCGGGACGACGCACCATCAACGGCTCACTCACAAAGCCCCTGGGCGCCGCACTCCAGGTGTGGGTCTCCCCGGAATCCAGATCAAGTTTCTGGATGGCCTGCAACGGATCGTTGCCCCTCTCCCGCTCCGCCACCGCCATCCAGGCGAAGCGGGCGCTGAGGCCCTGACGCTCGGGATTGACCATGGCGAACTCACAGGTGCGCTCGCTGATCCGCTCGGTCTGCACCGATTCACGGCTGAGATCGAGGCGGCAACGGTGCAGGATGCCCTCCGGCACCGTGTCGAAATTCACCTCGGCGAAATCCTCATCAGGTCCGATGGACGGGAAATCGTCGTAGACGATGCTCTCCACCACAACGTGATCGCCATCCTCAAAGGCATTGAGGTGATGGAAGACGAAACCGTCGGGAGCTTCGAGGATGCGGGGCTTCTGACCAGCGAAGCGGCCGGAATCGCGGGGAATCAGCCAGAAACGCCCCTTGCCGCCGGGTTGAGATGCCAGGCACTGGGCCGCACCCTTTTCGCCGGTCACAAACGGCAGGGGATTGAAGGCGATGGCGTTCTGGAGGAACACCGCCCAGTTGGGGGTGATGGCGAAGTCGTGAAGGAAGGCGAAGCCGGGGAAGCTGTCGGAACGGTCGTGCAGCAAGGCGCCCGCCTCCGGGCCATCGGTGGCGAACTCCATCAGACGGATGGTGCTGCGGGGGCCGGTCTTGACCCCGAAGGTGACCATGCAGGGCCGTCCGTTGTGGCCGGGATCGAAGCGGGGGTGAGCACTGAAGGCCTCGCCCTTTTTCAACACACCATCGAGGCGTGACAGGCCACGGGTCTCCAGGCTGCGGGGATCGAGCGCATGGGGTTCCGCCGCCTCCCAGAGGGCCAACAGCTGATCACCCAGACGCACCACGTTGGTGTTGGCGATGTTCTTCAAGCGCAGGTCAAAGGCGTTAGCCAGCCGACCACCCGGCTTCTGACTGCCGAACACGCCTCGGTAGAGCACCTTGCCGGCCTTCTCCTCCGCCAGCCAACCCTCAGTACGCACAAAACGGTTGCTGAGGCAGACGTTGCCGTTCTCAAATCGCATCGCCGCGATCATGCCGTCGCCATCAAAGGGGTGATGAACGCGATGTCCATCCCGCTCAAGACGTCCGGGGCCATTGCGATACAAGGTGCCCTGAAGTTCGGCAGGAACCACGCCACGCACCGGCGTCAGCGCCACGTCGGTGAGTTCCTGCTCAACGTTCACAAAGGCGCTGGCCCAGTCGCTGCGGTCGTAGCTGCGGGCGGGGGCGACGGTCACGGGCGAACGATCAACGTTCGCCCATCTTCTCGTAACGGACTGTGAAGCGCGGAGCTGCCCTCAGCTGGCGCCGGCCTGCTCCAGCACCCCTTTGCTGCTGGGGATGGCGCCGGCCCGGCGTGGATCCACCTCCGTGGCCATGCGCAGGGCCCGGGCAAAGGCCTTGAAGCAGGCTTCAACGATGTGGTGGGAGTTGGCCCCATCCAGCTGACGGATGTGGAGGGTCAGGCCGCTGTTGTTGACCACGGCCACAAAGAACTCCTTAACCAGCTCGGTGTCGTATGTGCCGATCTTCTGGCTGGGAATCGCCAGGCTGTAGCTGAGGTGGGGGCGCCCGGAGCAGTCCAGGGCCACCTGCACCAGGGCCTCATCCAACGGTGCCACAAAGTGACCGAAGCGATGGATGCCACGCCGGTCCCCCAGGGCCTGGGCCAGGGCCTGCCCCACGGCAATCCCCACGTCCTCGTTGGTGTGGTGATCGTCGATGTGGGTGTCTCCCACCGCATTGATCTCCAGGTCGATCAGGCCGTGGCTGCTGATCTGATGAAGCATGTGGTCGAGAAACGGCACACCGGTGCTGGCCTGGCACTGACCGGAGCCGTCCAGATCCAGACGCACCTTCACATCGGTTTCACCGGTGACCCGATGGATCGTTCCCTGACGTGCCATCACCCGAGCTTCAGTGCCCTCATCGTGCCTCACATTCCGGTGACGCAGTAGCCCGCATCCACGTAGATGGTCTGACCGGAGATGCCGCTGGCCAGATCGCTGAGCAGGAAGGCAGCGGTACCACCCACTTCCATCTGAGTGACGGTGCGGCGCAGGGGAGCCTTCTCCTCCACGTTGTGGATCATGTCGAGAATGCCGCCGATGGCGGAGCTGGCCAGGGTGCGGATCGGGCCGGCGCTGATGGCGTTGACGCGCACCTGCTTTTCGGGGCCCAGCTCTGCCGCCAGATAGCGAACGGACGCCTCCAGAGCAGCCTTGGCGACGCCCATCACGTTGTAATTGGGGATCGCCCGCTCAGCACCGAGGTACGAGAGAGTGATCACACCGGCCTTCTCGCTGAACAGCGGCTTGGCATGGGCGCAGAGGGGCGCCAGGGAATAAGCGCTGATGTCGAGGGAACGGGCAAAACCCTCAGCGGTGGTGGCGCTGTAGTCACCGATCAGCTCTTCCTTGCCGGCAAAGGCCAGGCAGTGCACCAAACCATCGAGAACGCCCCACTTCTCCTTGATCTCGCCGAAGACCTCAGCCATCTGGTCGGCGTCCTGCACATTCAGAGGCAGGAACAGGCTGGGCTCCAGGGGAGCGGTGAGTTCGCGCACCTTGGCCTCAAAGCGGCCCTTGTCGTCAGGCAGGTAAGTGATGCCGAGTTCAGCACCGGCCGCCTTCAGCTGCTGAGCGATGCCCCAGGCGATCGAACGGTTGTTGGCGATGCCGGTGACGAGAATCTTCTTGCCGGTGAGATCAAGCAGCATCGGGACAGACCGGAACGGGTTGAATTCGCGCGATTCTCCCCCATCCCCCGCCAAGATCACCGCTCCTTTGCTGACAAAGGCCGGTGCCCAGCGCTGCGTCACCATTGATCAACGGCGACCTGCCGCGGCAATTCGCGTCCCGCGATGCCCTCAACACCCTGTTGGCGCAAGAGTTCCCAGGGGCGGAAGGGGAGCTCAGCCCGATCCGCGGTGGGCGTGAAGCAGCCGAAGACAAACTGCGGCGCATTGACGCGATGCGCTACGCCAAAAGTCGCAATCACCTCAAGGGTGCGGTCACCGGGCTGTCTCCCTACATCCGTCACGGCGTGCTGAGCCTCGCGGAGGTGCGCGATTCAGTTTTTGCACGGATCCGCAACCGCGATGAGGGCGGAAAGCTGATCAACGAACTCGGCTGGCGGGACTTCTGGCAACGGATGTGGCTCGATCTGGGGGATGGCATCCATGACGATCAGGAACCGTTCAAAACGGGCCATGACGCCGGGGCCTATGCCCGGGAGCTGCCGGCCGATGTACGGGCAGGAAGCACGGGACTGGCCTGCATGGATGGCTTCCGCGATCAACTGGTAACGACCGGCTGGCTGCACAACCACGCCCGCATGTGGATGGCCGCCTGGCTCGTGCACTGGCGACGGGTGCACTGGAAAGCCGGAGCCGACTGGTTCCTGGAGCACCTGCTGGATGGCGATCCGGCCAGCAACCATCTGAGCTGGCAGTGGGTGGCCAGCACCTTCAGCCACAAGCCCTACTTCTTCAACCGCGGCAACCTGGAGCGCTACAGCGACGGGCACTACTGCGACAGCTGCCCCAGTGCAAACAGCTGCCCATTTGAAGGCAGCTACGACCAACTGGAGAACCAGCTGTTCTCCGCGATGCCGGCCATACGGGAGACCGGCAACAACCGCAACCAACAGCGCAACCGCCAACGCCGGAGCAGCGGAGGCGCCAGTGCCGCCCTGGCCCGTCCCAAGCGATAAGCAGGAGATTCCTCGATGACATTTCAACGCCCAATCCTCTGGATTCACGAGGAGGCCCTTGGTGCCAACAACCCAGCGCTGCAGGCCTGGCCCGAGGCACCAGCGGTGTTCGTGTTCGACAGCCGCTGGATCCAAGAGGCACGAATCAGCCGCAAACGGCTCGGCTTCCTCTACGAAAACGCCCTCGACCTTCCCCTCACCCTGCGCAAAGGGGATGTAGCCGATGAGGTCCTGGCCTTTGCCCGCCGCCATCAGGCCGATGGTGTGGTGAGCAGCAGTGCGGTGGATCCACGCCTGGAGCGCATCGGTGAGGCCATCGATGCAGAACTGCCGCTGGAACTGCTGGACCCCGAACCATTCGTGGAACTGCCGCGGCCACCCCGGCTGGGGCGGTTCAGCCGCTACTGGCGCGACGCCGAAGCGGTGGTGTGGGAGGGCTACTCACCAACCCGTTGATCCCTCAGCAGCTGCCGGGCCCGCTTCAATTCCTCCACGGGATTGGTGAGCAGGTCTTCCTCCTCGAGTGAGGGCAGCTGCACGGGAACAACCTGATTGTCGTTCCGGGGCGGCTCGATCCACTGCCAGCGGTCTTCCGGAGCGCGCGCCTGGCACAGAGCTTTCAGCTCGCTCTTCAACAGGCCACGCACATCGCGCCGGGCCACGGCATCAAAAAACTCCTGACGGGTCGCCAACCCGGAACTGAACGGAGTGGATCCATTGCCGTTGAACAGGCGGGCTGGATCCGGCAGCCATCGGGGACGACACACCCCCGGGAAGCTGGTGTCTGTCTCCAGATAAATGTGGAGCCCGTAGCCATCGGGCTGGTTCACCACAGCCACCCCGTCATGGGGGGAATGGCGCTCCAGAGGGAACAATCGCCAGCTGGACGGTTCCTTCGGAGCAGCGCAGGCCCCCAGCAGCAGGGCGATTCCCCAAAGCAGACGCAGGCGCGGCATCCATCACCACCGGAGGTGGCCATCCTGAAGCAGATTCGCCGCATCTGCCCGCGCCTTATGGCCCTCACACCATCCACGATGCTGGCGCTGGGAACAGGCCTGCCCGGTTTTGATCTTCCCCAGGTCAAGGGTGGTCGGCTGAACAGCAGGTCTCTGGACCAACGGCCCGTGCTGCTGATGGTGCTTTGCGCCCATTGCCCGTTTGTGAAACATGTGGAGCCCGAAATCACTCGGCTGGACCACGACTTCAGCAATGCGATGCAACTGATCGGTGTGAGCAGCAACAGCCTGATCACCCACCCCCAGGATGGGCCGGAGCAACTGGCGGACCAGGCCAGGCACCACGGCTGGAGCTTCCCTTACCTGCTGGATGAGCAGCAAACCCTGGCCCGAGCGCTCAGGGCCGCCTGCACGCCGGAGTTTTACCTGTTTTCACCTGATGGCGAGGGCATGCAGAGCCTGCGCTATCGCGGCCAATTGGACGGAAGCCGACCCGGCAACGATCAGCCCCTCGATGGTCGTGACCTGCGGGCCGCCCTCGAGGCCGTGCTGACGGGATCTTTGGTGAATCCAGACCAGACCGCCTCGGTGGGGTGCAATGTGAAGTGGAACCCCGGACAGGAGCCGGAGTGGTTCGGCTGAGCCACTTAAGCTTTGCTTTATGAAAGTACCTCCCTTCAGCCTCAGCCAGCAGATCGACGATCTTGGTGTGGACCTCGAAGAGGCGGTGCTCGAGGTGTTGCGCAGCGGTCAGTACATCGGTGGACCGCAAATCAAACGCTTCGAGGAAGCGTTTGCCACCAGTGTTGGCTGCGAGCACGCCGTGGGCTGCAACAGCGGCACCGACGCTCTGATCCTGGCCCTGCGCGGCCTGGGCATTGGTGCCGGCGATGAGGTGATTACCTGCTCGTTCAGTTTTTTCGCCACAGCTGAGGCCATCAGCGCCGTCGGCGCCACCCCGGTGTTCGTGGATGTCGACCCCAGCACCTACCTGATCGATTTCGATCAGATCGAAGCTGCGATCACCCCCGCCACCAGGGCCCTGATGCCGGTGCACCTGTTCGGGCGCGCGGTAAACATGACCCGGCTGATGGCCATTGCCGAACGCCATCAGCTGAAGGTGATCGAAGACTGCGCCCAGGCGACGGGAGCCCGCTGGCAGGGTCAGGCGGTGGGCAGCTTCGGCAATGCGGGCTGCTTCAGCTTCTTCCCCACCAAGAACCTCGGTGCAGCGGGAGATGGTGGTGCCGTCACCACCAGAGATGCCCAACTGGCCCAGGCCATGCGCGAGCTGGCCGTGCACGGAATGCCCGAGCGCTACCTGCACACCAGCCTTGGCTACAACAGCCGGCTGGATGCGATCCAAGCCGCGGTGCTGAACGTGAAGCTGCCGAAGCTAGAGGCGTGGATCAGCAAGCGAACCGCCATCGCCAAGCGTTACCGGGATGCCCTTGGCGATCTCCACGGGCTCACCCTGCCGACAGCCGACGACGGCCACAGCTGGAACCAATTCGTGGTGCGCATCGGCAGTTGCCCCAGCGGCCAGCCGCTCTGCAACGCAAGCTGCAACCCCTCCACCACCAGTGCACGCCACTGCATCCCCGAGAGCTGCTGCCGCGACTGGGTCAAGCAGACCCTGCAGGAGCGTGGGGTGAGCACGATCATCTACTACCCCATTCCAATCCACCGGCAGCCGGCCTACGCCCATCTAGGCTTGCAACAGGGCTCCTTACCGGTGACGGAACAGCTCTGCAGCCAGGTGCTGAGCCTGCCGATCTTCCCTGAGTTAAGTGGCCAGCAGCAAGAGGCTGTTATCGACACGGTGCGCCAGCTGCTGGCGCCCAACGTGCCGGCCCAGTTCCGTCGTACCGACGACGGCGATCAGGACCGGATGGTGGCGTAAAGCGCTTTAAAACGAGCCTGCTGCTTCTTGTGATCCACCAGCGGTTCTGGATAGTCGCGCCGTTCCAGAGCTCCGATCTCACCGCTGAGCAGATCCTTGGTGTTCACATGGCGAAGCTCCGGCACCCACTGGCGGATGTAGTCACCGGCTGAATCAAATTTGGAGGCCTGGGTGGCGGGGTTGAAGATGCGCAGGGGCTTGGGGTCCATGCCGCTGCTGGCGCTCCACTGCCAGCCACCGTTGTTGGCGGCCAGGTCACCGTCCACCTCCAGTTCCATGAAGGCGCGCTCGCCCCAGCGCCAGTCGCAGATCAGGTCTTTGACCAGATAGGAGGCCACGATCATGCGGCAGCGGTTGTGCATCCAGCCGGTCTGGTTGAGCTGGCGCATGGCGGCATCAATGATCGGCATGCCGGTCTGCCCCTCCTTCCAGAAGTCGAACCAGTCCTCGTTGTTCTCCCAGGGGAAGCGGCGCCACTGCTCGCGGTAGGGGCCATTGGCCAGTTCCGGGAAATGAAACAGAGCCTGCTGGTAAAACTCGCGCCAGCCCAGCTCCTGCTCCCACACGGCGATGGCTTGCAAGTGCTCCTCGCTGCGGGCTTGCTCACGGGAGTCCTGGGCGGCACACCAGGCCTGACGCGGGCTGATGGTGCCGACGCTCAAGGCAGCACTGAGGGTGGAGGTGCCTGCGATACCGGGGAAATTGCGGTCAGGCTCATAACCGAGCAGCGGCCCATCACAGAAGCTGTTGAGTTGGGCCAGCGCCGCCGCTTCTCCAGGGCGACAAGGGCAGATCTCAGCGCCCTTGAAACCATGGCTCTCCCGCAGAGCCTCAAGGGCCTCACCGGCCGGCAGCTGTGCAGGATCGAGATCCACCAGTCCGGTGGGGGCGGCAACGGTGCTGGGTTGCTTGGCCAGCACCTGGCCGCGCCAGTTGCGCAGGAACGGGCCATAGACGCGGTATGGGTCACCACCACCGGTCTTGAGCAGCTCCGGAGCGATCAGCAGCTGATCCCAATCCACCACCACCTTGCGGCCATCGGCCTGCAGTTTTTTGGCCACCTGGCGGTCCCGCTCACGGGCATAGGGCTCCACATCGCGGTTCCACACCACAGCTTCGGCACCGATCTGCTGCGCCAGCTGCGGCAATACCGCCACCGGGTCTCCCTTGACGACCAGCAATCGGCTGCCGGCCTCCCGCCACCGCTGCTGCAGTTCCACCAGGCTCTCGATCAAAAACCACAGCCTGGCCGGCGCCATCGGCGGCAAATTTTCAGGCGGGTTGATCAGCTGCGGGTCGAGCACGTACACCCCCGTCACCGCCGGACTGATGTCCGTAGCAGCCACCAAACCAAGGTTGTCCGCCAGGCGCAGGTCGCGGCGGTGCCAGAACAAAACGCGGGAGCTGGTCATCAGAGGCCGAGGAGCTGCTTGGCACGGAACCAAGCCGTAACACTTTTGCCATCGAGCCATTCATCCCCCGATGCCAATGCTGCATCCAGCTGAGCTGGGCTCATCAGCACCACCTCCAGATCTTCGTCGTCATCGCCGGCTGGCGGGTTCTCCAAGGGCGAGAGCTCCCGGGCCAGGAAGCAGTGGATCACTTCATCGGAATAACCAGGGCAGGGGAGCATCGGCCCCAGTACATCCCAATGCGCAGCGCTGTAGCCGGCTTCCTCCCCCAGCTCCCGCTGCATCGATTCCAATGGATCTTCGCCATCTTCAAGCGTGCCGGCAGGGAATTCGAGCAGGCGGGCCTGAACCGCAAAGCGGTACTGACGCAGCAACACCACCTGGCCATCGTTGGTGATCGGCACCGCCAGGGAGGCGCCTGGGTGACGGATCATCCCAAAGGTGGCCTCGACACCCATCGGCAACTTGATCCTGTTGCGCTCGAAACGGAGCTTGCGAGCATCCACCACTTCAACGGTGTCCAGCAGCTCGAACGGTTCCGGCGACGGCAGGGGCGCCATGGCTCAAGGGCATTGCTAGGGCCCAGCATGGCGGGTAAACCCAGCCCCCGTGTCGTCTGCCTTGACCGAAACAGGCCCGCAACCACTGCCCCGTCGGCGCCAGGTCCAGCTGCTCAAGGCCCTGGCCCTTGAGGCGGGATGGCGCCATCTGGCTCTGCTGAGTGGCCTGAGCACCCTCAACAGCTTGCTCGATATCGCCGGCCTGGGTCTGGCGGTGACGCTGCTGCTGGGATCAGGCTCCAGCACGGACGCCGCACCCCTGATCGGCGGCCTGCCCATTGCCGCCAGCCTCGGGCTGCTGGTCGGCCTGATCCTGCTGCGGGGTCTGATCCAGGCCCAGGTCGACATCAACCGGGAACGGCTGCGCTCCGGCTTCACCGATCGACTTCGGCAACAGCTGCTGCATGAAGTGTTCGAGGCTTCATCGGCCCAACTCGACCGGCTGGGACGCGGTGAGCTGCTCGCCCTGCTGATGGCCGACATCAACCGCACGGCACTGAGCCTGGATCAGGCGGTGCGCATGGGGCAGTCGCTTCTGGCGGTGACGATCTACCTCACCAGCGTGCTTCTGGTGGGCCAGGCCACCGCCTGGCCGCTGTTGCTGGCCCTGTTGGCCACCACTGCAGCGGCGTTGCTGCAGCGCTCCGGCAGTTGGGGACTGGGGCGGATCCAGAGCCGCCTCAATGCCGCCTTGCAACGCACCGTCGGCGATGGGCTGCATGGCCTCAAGGCCCTGCGCGCAGCAACGGCGGAGGCCTGGCTGCTGCAGCGCTTCGCCAGGGAAACCGCCGAAGGACGCTGGCTGCTGCGGGAACGGGTGCGCCGCCGGGCCAGCTTCAACGCCTGGCGCGACACCCTGGTGGTGGCTGTCGCCGGTCTCTGGATGCTGCTCCAGGGCGAAACTCTGACGGCCGAAGTCCTCACGACCACCCTGGTGCTGGCCTACCGGGCCAGCGCATCCCTGAGCACGGTGGTGCAGGCTCGCCGGCTCTGCCTGGGGAACCTGCCGGGCTATGAAGCACTGCGGCAACGGCGCGGTCAACTGATCCCCCGCCAAGGCGAAGCCAGCGACCTCACCATCACTGACGACACGCTGTCGAGGCTCAGCCATCAACGCTGGCATCAGTTGCAGTGGAGCCGTCGTGATGACGGAACACAAAGCCTGGATTCCCTCTGCCTGCGCGCCAACGGACTGGTCGCGATCACCGGACCCTCCGGCAGCGGCAAGACCACCCTGCTCGATCGGATCTGCGGGTTGCTCCGCGAAGAAGACAGCCATTGGCAGCTGAGCTGCGATGGGGGGGCCTGGTCGCTGAGCGGGCTGGCCGGCGCTCGGCAGATGCACCAGCTGATCGCCTACGCGCCCCAGAACGCGGTGCTGTTTGAAGCGAGCCTGCGCGACAACCTGCTGCTAGGAGCGAATCGGCACCAAGACGACATCGAGACCTGGCTGCAACGGCTGGGGCTGGCCCACCTGCTTCAGCGCCAGGGCGGGCTGGATGCACCGCTCGCCCTGGCGCAAGATCCCTTCTCCGGCGGAGAGATTCATCGGCTGGGGCTGCTGCGGGCCTGGCTCCGCGACAAGCCAATCGAGGTTCTCGATGAACCGACGGCTTTCCTTGATGCCAAGGCCGCTGAGCAGGTTCGTTCGGTGATTCGCGAACGCGCCGAGCAACGGCTGATGCTGATTAGCAGTCACGACCCGGAGCTCCTGGCCCAGGCCGATCAGGTGATCACGGTGCAGCCGAGCCCTGCATCGCTTCCAGCAACGGCGCCAGCACGAAACGCCTGAGATGCAGGCGTGGATGCGGGAGCTGTAGGCGCGGGTGCTCCAGCCGCAGCTCACCCCAAAACAGCAGATCCAGATCGAGGCTGCGCGGCCCCCAGAGCTGTTCCCGCGATCGGTCGCGGCCGAACTGCTGTTCCAACCGCTGGAGCTCATCCAGCAATTGCAGTGCGGAGGCCTCGCTTGGCGAGGCTCGCAGCCCCTCCACCAGCATCACGGCATTGCAGTAGCGGGGCTGGTCCGGGGGGCCACCTACGGGGGCGGTGTCGTGCAGGGATGACCAGCGGCAAACCAGCTCCTGATCGGACCAGACCCTGAGCAGATCCTCCAGCAAAGGCCGCACGGCCACCAACGTCTCGCGCGGCGATCCCGCCGCACTGGGTCGGTTCGCCCCCAGCGCCACCGCAACAGAAGCGTCATCGATGGAGGGCATCAGCGAGACTGGCGCGCACGAACGGGCTGAACGCGTCCATGGTGGCAACCGGAGTAGCGGTGAAGGACGACCAGGCCACCCGCGCCTTTCCGCTGGCAGCGATCACGGGCCATGGCACGTTGAAGCTGGCCCTCCTGCTGGCGGCTGTGGATCCTGGATTGGGCGGTGTGGTGATCGCGGGGGGACGCGGCACCGGCAAATCAGTTTTGGCTCGGGGGCTGCATGCCCTGCTGCCCCCGATCGACATCCTCGATGCCGAAGGGGGTGTAGGCCGCAACCTCGATCCCCAGAACCCAGAGGAATGGGACGACACCACGCGTGAGCGGATCACAGGCGAAGCACCGTCCACGGTCATTCCCGCCCCCTTCGTGCAGATCCCCCTCGGCATCACCGAAGACCGTTTGGTGGGAGCTGTGGACGTGGCCGCTTCACTCTCCAGCGGCAGTGCAGTTTTTCAGCCGGGACTGCTGGCGGATGCCCATCGCGGCGTGCTCTACGTCGATGAGCTCAATCTTCTTGACGACGGCATCGTCAACCTGGTGCTGGCGGCGGTGGGCAGCGGCGAAAACCGAGTCGAACGGGAAGGTCTCAGCCTCAGCCACCCCTGCCGGCCGCTGCTAATCGCCACCTACAACCCTGAGGAGGGCAACGTCCGCGATCACCTGCTGGACCGATTCGCCATCGCGCTCTCCGCCAACCAGCTCGTGAGCACCGAGCAGCGGGTGGAGATCACCAACGCTGTGATCAGCCATGGCCAGTGCAGCCGCAGCTTTGCTGAGAAATGGAGCGAAGAAACCGATGCTCTGGCCACCCAGCTGCTGCTGGCCCGCCAATGGTTGCCGGATGTTCAGATCAGCGGCGAACAGATCGAGTACCTGGTGACTGAGGCCATCCGCGGAGGCGTCGAAGGCCATCGTTCCGAGCTCTACGCCGTGCGGGTGGCCAAGGCCCATGCAGCCCTCAGCGGACGGGATGAAGTGGAGGCAGACGACCTCCAGGTGGCCGTCGCCTTGGTGATCGCGCCGCGTGCCTCGCAGATGCCCCCCCCGGACCAGCAGATGGAGCCGCCGCCACCGCAGGACCAGGAACCACCGCCGCCGCCCCAGGACCAGGGCGATCAGCAGCAGGACAACCCGCCACCACCACCGGAGGGGGCCGGCGAAGAGGACAACGACCCGCCGGAGGACAACAGCGACGACGACAACACCGACGACGACGAGGGTGACGGCGAGGAGGATCAAGCTCCACCGGCGGTGCCCGAGGAGTTCATGCTCGACCCCGAAGCGATCGAGGTGGACCCTGATCTGCTGCTGTTCAATGCCGCCAAAGCGAAAAGCGGCAACAGCGGCAGCCGTTCTGTGGTGCTCAGCGACAGCCGCGGACGCTATGTGAAACCGATGCTGCCCCGCGGACCGGTGCGCCGCATCGCCGTCGACGCCACCCTGCGGGCAGCGGCGCCATACCAAAAGATTCGCCGGGAACGGGAACCGGGCCGCTCGGTGATCGTTGAAGAAGGCGATCTGCGCGCCAAGTTGCTGCAGCGCAAGGCCGGAGCCCTAGTGGTGTTCCTCGTGGATGCCAGCGGCTCGATGGCCCTAAACCGGATGCAGAGCGCCAAAGGCGCCGTGATCCGACTGCTCACTGAGGCCTACGAAAACCGCGATGAAGTGGCCCTGATCCCCTTCCGCGGTGATCAGGCCGAGGTGCTACTACCTCCAACCCGCTCGATTACGGCGGCCCGCCGCCGCCTGGAATCGATGCCCTGCGGCGGCGGTTCACCACTGGCCCATGGCCTCACGCAAGCAGCCCGCGTTGGTGCCAATGCGCTGGCCACAGGGGATCTCGGCCAGGTGGTGGTGGTGGCCATCACCGACGGTCGCGGCAACGTACCCCTGAGCACCTCCCTAGGCCAACCCGAACTGGAGGGCGATGAGAAACCCGATCTCAAGCAAGAGGTGCTGGACGTCGCTGCCCGCTACCGGATGATTGGGATCAAGCTGCTGGTGATCGACACCGAGCGGAAGTTCATCGGCAGCGGCATGGGCAAAGACCTGGCTGAAGCCGCAGGCGGCAAATACGTTCAGCTGCCCAAGGCCAGCGATCAGGCGATTGCAGCAGTTGCAATGGACGCCATCAGCAACATCTAAAACGCACGATATCGGGTCGAAATCACACCAATATCCACCCGATATCGTGCCTATTGAGCGGTTTGCGCTGGAAAGATTTCGCCAAAGAATTCACCCAAGCCGATGGTGAGATTGCGAACACCCTTCATGAACTCAGGATCACTGGTGAGTTGAGCCACATCGCCACCCACGGCATCGATTGTGGCCGTGAGCTGGGCGGCATTGGCGGCCGTCTGCTTGAGGTCACTCAGGGTCTGGGGATTGTCGAGGGAAGCCACGATGTTGTTCAAGTGAGCCGTCGCCGTCTCGAGATTGCGAATCACAGGAGCGGCCTTGGCCAGTTCATCCTGCAGCTGCACCGTCAACGCCTCGAATTCCTTCGTGGAGGCCTCAATCTGCTCAAGCGACGCCGCCACATTGGGAATCACCCGCTCGTCCTGAACCTGGGCCAGCAGCGCCTGCATGGTTGCTGTCACGGTGGAGAGGCTGGGAGCTTCTCGTCCCACCACAGTTCCACCGTTGCAGAGCTGGAGCGTTGGCTGGCAAGCGGCCCCGCGGGGCAAGGGGGCGTTCTGAGGAAGTGGAGGTCCAACGCTCACCAAGGCCACCTGGGCGTCACCCCCAAGGAGCGAGCCTGCCCCCACCGTGGCGGTCACGGGCAGCGGTAGGCGCAGATCAGATTTATTAATTTCGAGCTCAGCCACCACCGCCTCAGGGGTGACCTCAATCGAACGCACTGAACCCACCAAGATGCCCCGGTAAGTGACAGGAGAACGCTCCGCCAAACCTGCTGCGTCGTTGAAACGGGCCGTCAGGGACCAGTGGCCAGCCCCCACACGAACCCCTCGGAGCCAAAGAGCGGTTGAAGCAAATCCGACGATGCCGCCAATCAGCGTGAATCCGACGATGGCATCACGAACACTGCGTCGCATGGTGGTCAGTGCTCCGCCGGTTGCATCGGTCCGCGCAGGCTACCCGTCCTGAACTGGACGACATAGGGGTTGTCGGTGCTGCGAAACGCATCCACCGAGCCTTCCCACTGAAACCGGCCGTCGCAGAGCATCAGCACCCGTTCCGCAGAGCGTTCAATCGTGCTGCGCACATGGCTCACCACCACGGAACAGCCCTGGGCCACGGTGGTGGTTTTCACAATCAAGTCTTCGATCCGCGTGCAAGCCACGGGGTCGAGTCCTGCCGTGGGCTCGTCGTACAACAACAGGGGCATCGACTGATTCCCCCGCTGAGGATCATCAATCAGGGCACGGGCAAAGCTGACTCGCTTCTGCATGCCACCACTCAATTCCCCGGCATAGAGGTGGGCCACGTCATAGAGCCCCACCGCCTCCAGGCAGGCATGCACACGGTCACGAATCTCCTGCCGCGACAGCTGCGTGCGTTCGCGCAAGAGAAACCCGACGTTCTCCTCAACCGTGAGCGATGCCAACAGAGCGGGGTTCTGAAACACCAGCCGCACGTCCGGTGGATCGGTCTGGTCCAGCCGCAGGTAGGTCTGCGGTTGGTTGAAAAGGCGCAGCTCACCACTGGTGGGCAGCTGCAAACCAGCCAGAAGACGCAGCACCGTGGACTTTCCAGCCCCAGATGGGCCCACCACGGCCAACCGCTCCCCCACATGCAGGGTCAGGTTGACCCGATCCAGAACAGGCCGAGGTCCCCACTGCATCGTGAGGTCCCGCATCTCCACAACAGGTTGAGACTGCGGCACGGTCTGGGCCGAAAAACACTGACATCCTGCCGCCTTTCCACAAGCTCCGTACAGTTCAGTGAACTTGCTCATCAAGCCATTCCTTGGCGCTGAAGCCCCCGACAAGCAGACGCCAAGCCCGGATGATGCGCGATCAGCGGCGACGGGATCTGATGACCCGCTCCCAACGGGCCGTGCGCTGGCTGCAACCTGGCCTGGTGGTGAAGCGCTGGCTGCTCACCTCCGGCCTGGGCCTGTTGACGGCACTGCTGGGGGCCGCCGTCTGGGCCGATCTGAAGCCGATCTACTGGATCCTGGAAACCCTCAGCTGGCTGCTGAGCAGCATCACCACCGTGCTACCCCGCGAGATCACCGGACCCCTGGTGCTGCTGATCGGCAGTGGCCTTTTGCTATGGGGGCAGAGCCGCAGCTTCGGCTCGATTCAACAGGCTCTCGCTCCCGACAAGGACACCGTTCTGGTGGATGCCCTGCGGGCCAAGAGCCGCTTGAACAGAGGGCCCAACATCGTGGCCATCGGCGGAGGGACAGGCTTATCGACCCTGCTGAGCGGTCTGAAGCGCTACAGCAGCAACATCACCGCGATCGTCACCGTCGCTGACGACGGCGGAAGCAGTGGGGTGCTCCGTCGGGAACTGGGGGTGCTACCCCCAGGTGACATCCGCAACTGCCTTGCCGCGCTCTCCACCGAAGAGCCACTGCTCACCCGCCTATTCCAATACCGCTTTGCGGCCGGGAGCGGTCTAGAGGGGCACAGCTTCGGCAATCTGTTTCTCTCTGCCCTCTCAGCGATCACGGGCAATCTGGAAACCGCCATCACCGCATCAAGTCGTGTGCTGGCCGTGCAAGGTCAGGTAGTGCCCGCCACCAACGTGGATGTGCAGCTCTGGGCCGAACTTGAAAACGGCCAACGGATCGACGGCGAGAGCAACATCGGCCACGCCCCCAGCCCCATTGTTCGCTTGGGCTGCAGTCCTGAACGACCACCGGCCCTGCCCCGGGCACTCGAAGCGATCGCCAATGCCGACCTGATCGTGCTCGGACCGGGCAGCCTTTACACATCCCTGCTCCCCAACCTGCTGGTGCCAGAACTGGTGGGCGCCATCAAACGCAGCAAGGCCCCCAGGCTCTACATCTGCAACCTGATGACGCAACCCGGCGAGACCGATGGCCTGGATGTGCGCGGTCATATCCGCGCGATCGAGGCACAGCTCGCCACTCTCGGCATTGAGCCCAGACTGTTTAATGCCGTCCTGGCCCAGGACGATCTGCCCGAGTCTGATCTGGTTCGCTACTACCAAAGCCGCGGCGCTGATCCCGTGCGTTGCGATGCGGAAGGGCTCCGCTCAGACGGCTACGACGTCACTCAGGCACCACTGCAGGGGGTCCGGCCGACTGCAACCCTGCGCCACGATTCCCGCAGCCTTGCCCTTGCGGTAATGCGCTTCTACCGAACCCATCGACGCGAACGAGATCAGTAAGCGTCCTGCATTTCGTAGAAATCAGGCTGAACGTAGTCCTTGCGCAGCGGCCATCCTTTCCAGTCCTCAGGCATCAACAAGCGTTTGGGATGCGGATGCCCCTCGAATTGGATGCCATACATGTCGAAGGTTTCACGCTCCTGCCAATCGGCGCCACGGAACAGGCCATAGATCGACGGCAGCGAGGGGCTGCCTTCACGATCGAGGAAGACCTTGATCCTCACTTCCCGTAGCTTGGCTGAGGGATCGGCCGCCATGGCCTCCACCTGTTCAGCCATCGCCAACAGGTGATAGAAGCAAACCAATTGCTCACCGGGGCCTTCGTCGTAGCCCCCTTGGCACTGGAGATAGTCGAAGCCGTTGCTTTTGAGCGCCGCAGCGATCATCGGAAGCACGGCAGCATCAACGCCAATCTGCTCAACGCCCAGGTGATCAGGCTCGAGGCTGTTGTGATCAAAGCCTTGCTTGTTCAGCCATTGGCTCACCGGACCAGGCTCGGGAGCAACAACCGCACCAGCTTCATCCGAAGCGGCTGTCTTCTTGGAAGGAGTTTCGCTCATGACTCGACAGGTTCAGCAGCAGGAGTAAGAACGGCGGCGTCGGTGGCCAGGGTCTGCCCTGCGGGCGCTGCAGCCAGGGCAGCTTTTTGAGATTCAGCCCGAAGGTAAGAACCGGTCACCACAGGCTCAACACGCTTCATCTGGTGAGAGACCGTCACGTAGCGATGGGTCTGCTGATGCTTGCGCCGCTCCGCCAGAGACTCATCTCCAACTTTCTTGCGTAGCTTGATCACGGCATCAAAGATCGCTTCGGGGCGGGGCGGACAGCCAGGCAGATAGAGATCCACAGGAATCAACTTGTCGACGCCGCGAACTGCGGTAGTGGAATCAGCGCTGAACATGCCGCCGGTGATGGTGCAGGCACCCATTGCGATCACGTACTTCGGCTCCGGCATCTGCTCATAGAGCCGAACCAGAGCGGGCGCCATCTTCATGGTGACCGTGCCGGCCACGATCAGAAGGTCGGCCTGGCGCGGGGAACTGCGGGGAACCAGACCGAAGCGGTCAAAATCGAATCGAGACCCGAGAAGCGCAGCAAATTCGATGAAGCAGCAGGCCGTTCCGTAGAGAAGAGGCCAGAGACTGCTCAAGCGTGCCCAGTTGTGGAGGTCATCCAGACTGGTGAGGATGACGTTCTCGCTGAGATCGTTGGTGACGTTTGGGGCACCAATCGGACCGCAGCTGGCTTCGCGCAGACCGCGAACGGCAGCAATGGAGGGGGATGTGTTCTCAGACATAACTAGCTCCACTCAAGGGCGCCTTTACGCCAGGCGTAGGCCAAGGCCACCAGCAAGATGGCAATAAAAATAAGGGCCTCGATGAAGGCCAGCAAGCCAAGACGGTTGAACGCCACAGCCCAGGGATAAAGGAAGACGGTCTCGACATCGAAGATGACGAAGACCAGCGCAAACATGTAGTAGCGGATATTGAATTGAATCCAGGCCCCACCAATGGGCTCCATGCCGGATTCATAGGTGAGCTGGCGCTCACCGGCGCGGCTTTTCGGCGCCACCAATTTGTTGGTTATCAACGCCAGGGCCGGCACTGCAGCCGCAATCAGCAGAAACCCCAGAAAGGCGTCATAGCCGGGCAGGGCAAACATGGAGGTCCCCGTAGACCGGGCCAGTCTGGCATTCACCGCCTGGAGTTGTCGTCGATAGAGTCGTTTGGCCCAGCAACACAGCGGTGAGCGACGAACAACAGTCCGTCCAGCCGGTCGAAACCACCGAAGCGGTGGAACCAGCTGTTGAAACCGCTCCGGAGAGCGACCCAAGGACCCACCGTTTCGAATGTCGCAGCTGCGGCTACGTCTATGACCCCGACGAAGGGGTCAAGAAGGTTGGGATTGACCCCGGCACGGCCTTCGAGGATCTCGATGCGCTTGCTTTCCGCTGCCCCGTCTGCCGCAGCAAGGTGGCCGCTTTCCGCGACATCGGTCCACGTGCCAAGGCCAGCGGTTTCGACGAGAACCTCGACTTCGGCCTTGGGGTGAACCGGATGACACCCGGGCAGAAGAATGTTCTGATCTTCGGCAGCCTCGCCCTCGGCTTCGCCTTTTTCCTGTCCCTTTATTCCCTGCGCTGAGGCCCAGCCATGAAACGTCTGTTGAACTCTTTGAGCCAGCTGCTGCTGGTGCTTGTGCTGGGGGTCAGCCTCAGCGGCTGCGTCACCACCCACGTGCCAACGGCCAGCACGAGCCCCTGGCAGGCCATGGATCTCGACACCCAGGCCAACCCGCTGGATGTGGCCTTCACAGACAGCCGCCACGGCTACCTGGTGGGCAGCAACCGGATGATCCGGGAAACCAACGATGGGGGTGCCCATTGGAATGAGCGCAGCCTGGATCTGCCTGACGAAGAAAACTTCCGCCTGATCAGCATCGATTTCGATGGCGATGAAGGCTGGATCGCCGGACAGCCCGGGCTGCTGATGCACAGCGACGACGGCGGCCAGAACTGGACCCGCCTGTTCCTCGACACCAAACTGCCCGGCGAGCCTTACCTGATCACCGCCCTGGGCAGCCATTCCGCAGAGTTGGCCACCAACGTGGGTGCGGTCTACGAGACCCACAACGACGGCAACAGCTGGGAAGCCAAGGTGACCGATGCCGCCGGTGCCGTCCGTGATCTGCGTCGCAGCAGGGACGGCAGCTACGTGAGCGTGAGTGGCCTCGGCAACTTCTACGCCACCTGGGAGCCGGGTGATTCCGTCTGGCAAGTGCACCAGCGGGTGAGCAGCCAGCGGCTGCAGAGCATCGGCTTCCAGCCCGACGGCAACCTCTGGATGGTGGCCCGCGGCGCGCAGATTCGCCTCAACGATGAGCCCGGCAACTTCGACAGCTGGAGCAAAGCCATCATCCCGATCACCAACGGCTACGGCTACATGGACCTGGCCTGGGATGACGACGGCGCCATCTGGGCCGGCGGTGGCAACGGCACATTGCTGGTGAGCCGAGACGGCGGCGACAGCTGGGAGAACGACCCCGTCGGAGACCGTCAGCCCAGCAACTTCACCCGCATGGTGTTCGACGGGGAGCACGCCTTTGTGCTGGGTGAGCGGGGCAACCTGCTGCGCTGGGTGGGCAACGCTGTGTAACTGCGACAACGCCTCAGCCTCAGCTCACCTGAGCCACCTCCTAAGATCATCGTCCTGACACGCCCAAAGCCATGGCCGCCGGCTCAACAGGAGAACGCCCGTTCTTCGAAATCATCACGAGCATCCGTTACTGGGTGATCCACGCCGTGACACTGCCTTCCATCTTTTTGGCAGGCTTCCTGTTCGTGTCCACCGGCCTGGCCTACGACGCCTTCGGGACACCCCGTCCTGACGCCTATTTCCAAGCTTCGGAAAGCAAAGCTCCCGTGGTGAGCCAGCGCTACGAGGGCAAATCTGAACTCGACTTCCGTCTGAAATAAGTAATGACACAAGCTCCTCCTGTCGCCACAACGCCACGCAACTATCCGATCTTCACGGTGCGTTGGCTGGCGTTGCACACCCTCGGCATCCCGACGGTGTTTTTCCTGGGCGCCCTTGCCGCGATGCAGTTCATCCGCCGCTGATCCGAACCATGGAACGCAATCCCAATCCCAACAACCTGCCGGTTGAACTCAACCGCACCAGCCTGTACCTGGGTCTGCTGTTTGTCTTTGTGACCGGCGTGCTCATGTCCAGTTACTTCTTCAACTGAGGATTATTCGATGAGCGGAAAAAAATCCCCGTATCCCGACGGTCGAATTCCCGATCGCAATCCTGATGGCACACCGGCTGTGCCCTGGAGAAGCCGCTGGACCGAGGGCGTCCTTCCCCTCTGGCTGGTGGCCACTGCAGGTGGAATGGCCGTTCTGTTTGTAGTAGGCCTGTTTTTCTACGGCTCCTACACCGGTGTTGGCTCCGCCTGATCGGAAGCCCTTGACTCAGCAAAAGCCCTCTGTTTTTGTCCAGGGGGCTTTTTTGATGGGACAACGCTGCGACGACATTGCTGCCTGACGACAGGCGATCAGACGCCGTAAAAGGAGCGATACCAATCGGCAAAACGCTGCACGCCAGTTTCGATCGGCGTTGAGGGCTTGAAGCCCACCCACGCTTCCAGAGCTGCGGTATTGGCGGCGGTGGCCACCACATCGCCCGGCTGGATGGGCTGGAAATCCTTGATGGCTTCGCGGCCCAGAGCCTCCTCCATCACCTCGATGAAGCGCAGCAAAGGCGTGGGTTGGCTGTTGCCGATGTTGAACACCCGGTGCGGTGCCGCGGCCGTGGCGGGATCAGGGGCCAGTGGGTCGAAGTCGGGGTTCGCGGTGGCGGGTTTGTCGCAGCAGCGCAGCACCCCCTCCACGATGTCGTCGATGTAGGTGAAGTCGCGCTGCATCTGGCCGTGGTTGAACACCCGTATCGGGTTCCCCGCCAGAATCGCTTTGGCGAACAACATCGGTGCCATGTCGGGCCGGCCCCAGGGGCCATACACGGTGAAAAATCGCAGGCCCGTGGCCGGCAGCCCATAGAGATGGCTGTAGGTGTGCGCCATCAGCTCGTTGGCCTTCTTGCTGGCGGCGTAGAGGCTCACCGGATGGTTCACCGGCTGCTGCTCATGAAAAGGCAGATTACGGTTTCCGCCATACACCGAACTGCTCGAGGCATAGACCAGGTTTTCGGTGCCGTGGTGGCGGCAACCTTCCAGCAGATGGCCAAAGCCCACAAGATTGCTCTGGATGTAAGCCGCCGGGTTCTCCAGGGAGTAACGAACCCCGGCCTGGGCCGCCAAGTTGACCACCACGGTCGGCTTCTCGGCAGCAAACAACGCCATCAGGGCATCGCCGTCTTCCAAAGCCATTTCCACAAAGCGCCAATCACCCTTCTGGGCGACCGCCTCGATCTGACGCATCCTGGCTTGCTTCAAGGCTGGGTCGTAGTAGTCGTTCAGGTTGTCGAGGCCAACAACTCTGTCTCCCTGCTGCAGCAGGCGCTGACTCAGGGCAGCTCCGATGAAACCAGCAGCGCCGGTGACCAGGACGGTGCGTGCCATCAACCCTCTCCGTCGCCAACCCGCCATAGGCAAAGGCCAGCAGCTTTGATCTGGGCAGGATCGGCGACAGCCCTGGCATCAAAGACCCAGGCCGGCTTGCGCATCCGTGCGGCCAGAGCCTGCCAGTTCAGATTGCGGTAGTGCTGCCATTCCGTGAGCACGAGAACGGCATCAGCGCCCATCACGGCATCCTCAACGCTTCCGGCCTCAGCCCAACTGCCAATACCACTCAGTCGATCCACCTGAGAGGCCGGCTCCTGATTCAGATCCCGAGCCATCTGATCGGCTTTCACCTTTGGATCGTGGATGACGAGTTGCGCGCCCTCCTCCAGCAGGTCTTGACAGATGCGAATCGCCGGTGCCTCACGGGTGTCGTTGGTGTCGGCTTTGAAGGCAAAACCAAGAATCGCCAGGCGCTTTCCCGTCACGGTGCCGAACAGCTTCTGCACCACCAACCGGGCAATGCGGTGCTGTTGCCAGGTGTTCAACGCCACCACGCTCTCCCAATAATCCGCCACCTCGGGCAAGCCGAAATGGCGGGAGAGGTACACCAGATTGAGGATGTCCTTCTGGAAACAGCTGCCACCGAATCCGGGCCCGGCATTGAGAAATTTCGGGCCAATACGGCTGTCGGTGCCAATCGCCCGGGCCACCTCGCGCACATCAGCCCCGCTGGCCTCGCAGAAGGCCGCAATCGAGTTGATCGAGCTGATCCGCTGGGCCAGAAAGGCATTGGCGGTGAGTTTGGAGAGCTCACTGCTCCAAAGGTTGGTGCGCAGGATCTGCTGCTGCGGAACCCAGTGGGCGTAGATCTCTGCGAGGGCATCAATGGATCCTGAATCATCTCCACCGATCAACACCCGGTCTGGGGCTTCCAGATCGCGAATGGCTGTTCCCTCTGCCAGGAACTCGGGATTGGACAGCACCGAGAACGTGCGCTGATCCTCTCCGTCACATGCCGCTTCCAAAATGTTTTTGATCACAGCCGCCGTGCGCACCGGCAGGGTGCTCTTCTCCACCACGATCGTGTGGCCTTGGGCCGCCTTGGCCACAGTGCGTGCGCAGGCCTCCACCCAGCGCAGGTCACTGGCCTGGCCCGCCCCCAGGCCTTTCGTCTTTGTTGGTGTGTTCACCGAGATGAACACCATGTCGGCATCCGCAATCGCGGCTTCCACGGCCGTGGAAAAGCTGAGATTGCGCCCCCGGGCCCGGCCCACCACGGCATCCAGACCAGGCTCATACACCGGCAATCGGCTCAGGTCTGGATCGTTCCAGGCATCAATCCGTGCCTGGTTGAGGTCCACCACCGTGACCTGCACCTGCGGACAACGATCCGCGATCACCGCCATGGTTGGGCCACCCACGTAGCCAGCACCAATGCAGCAAATGCGTTGAATCGTCACGCCTCAGGCTGATCGCATAGTGCAAGGACCTTACGGAACGAATCGATCGTCGGGTCCAAGCCCTGCTCCAGTGACACAGTCGGCTGCCACTTCAACTGCTCGCGAGCCAGGTCGATCACCGGCTTGCGCTGCATCGGATCATCCTCAGGCAAGGGTTTCTCGATCAACGGCAAAGCCGGGTTGATCCGCGCGCGCACCAGCTCGGCCAGCTGGCGGATGGTGAATTCATCCGGATTTCCAATGTTCATCGGTCCCGTATGGGCTCCATTCATCAGCCGAATCATTCCCTCGATCAAGTCGCTCACGTAGCAGAACGATCGGGTCTGGGACCCATCCCCGTAGAGGGTCAAAGGTTCACCTCGCAGGGCTTGAACGATGAAGTTGCTCACCACGCGGCCATCGTCGGGCAGCATTCGAGGCCCGTAGGTGTTGAAAATCCGCATCACCCGCACGTCCACACCACTCATGCGCTGGTAGTCAAAGCAGAGGGTCTCGGCGATGCGCTTGCCCTCGTCGTAGCAACTGCGGATGCCGATCGGGTTCACACAGCCGCGGTAGCTCTCCGGCTGGGGATGCACCTCCGGATCGCCATAGACCTCACTGGTGCTTGCCAGCAGCAAGCGAGCTCCCACCCGTCTGGCCAGCCCCAGCATGTTGTAAGTCCCAAGGAAGCTGGTTTTGGCGGTCTTGACCGGGTTGAACTGGTAGTGCACTGGAGAAGCCGGGCAGGCCAAGTGCCAGATCCGATCCACCTCCAACTTGATCGGCTCGGTGACGTCATGACGGATCAGCTCAAAACGGGGATGACCGATCCAATGGGCAATGTTGGCCTTGCGCCCAGTGAAGTAGTTGTCGAGGCAGATCACCTCCTGCCCGGCCTCCATCAGCCGGTCAATCAGATGGGAGCCGAGAAACCCAGCACCTCCAGTAACCAGATTGATCTGCATGTTCAATGGGTTCCCAGTAACTCCACAATCGCGTCAACAGGTTGGATCGCAACAGTGGATTCCTCAGCCTGCTGGTTCAACGCCTTCAGGCGCACCTCACCGCGCTCAGCCTCGTCCTCACCGATCACCAAGGCCCAAGGTGCACCACTGCGATCGGCCCGCTTGAACTGCTTGCCGAAAGCGGAGCCCGACGCATCCAACTCCACCCGCAGCCCTGAAGCCCGTAGGCCCCGGGCCAACGCAAGAGCAGACCGCTCCGCCGCATCACCACGGTTCACGACGTAAACATCAGGAGCTGCGGCCGCCGTCAACCTCGCAGCTACACCCTGAGCATCCGCCTGGGCTGCTGCTTCCAACACCAGCAACAACCGCTCCATTCCCAAGGCCCAACCGATGGCGGGGGTCTGGGGACCTCCCAACTGACCAATCAGGCCGTCGTAACGACCACCACCACAGACGGTGGCCTGGGCCCCGAGCTGATCACTTGTGATCTCAAAGGCCGTATGGCTGTAGTAGTCCAAACCACGTACCAGCCGAGGATTGAGCCGGAAAGGAATCCCCAGGGCAGTCAGACCTCGCTGCACCTCTTCGAAACGTTTACGGCTGGCATCAGAAAGGGCATCCGCAAGGGTGGGTGCATCTGCCAGTAGCGCCTGGGTGTCCTTGTTTTTGGAGTCAAGGATGCGCAACGGATTGGTGCTGAGCCTTGCCTGGGAATCGGGATCGAGCGCCTCAGAGCGCTGCTCGAGCCAGGCCACCAGAGCCTTGCGGTAGGCCTGCCGGTCCTCCGACGAACCAAGGCTGTTGAGTTCCAGCTCCAAGCCACCGACACCCAGGCTGGCCAGCAAGTCCCAGGCCAGAGCAATCACCTCAACATCACTTCGGGCTCGTTCCGCCCCAAGCCACTCCACACCGATTTGGTGAAACTGCCGCTGCCGGCCCGCCTGAGGGCGCTCGTAGCGAAACATCGGCCCCGAGTACCAGAGCTTCTGGGCACCCTGACTGAGCAGGCCGTGCTGGAGGGCAGCACGCACCACGGATGCAGTGCCCTCCGGCCGCAAGGTGCAGGAGCGATCGCCGCGATCCTGAAAGCTGTACATCTCCTTGCCCACCACATCAGTTCCCTCACCGATGCCACGACAAAACAGATCGGTCGACTCCAACAGCGGCGTTCGAATCTCACCAAACCCGGACCGCCGAAAGTGCTCTCGTGCCTGGGCCTCCACCGCCTGCCAGCGCTGCAGTGCCTCTGGCAACAGATCCACCATGCCTCTGAGGCTCTGGAGCTGACTCACAACACCGGACCCATCACAACAGCGGATCAGTCTGCCCGCTGGCGGCAGTTGCTTCAAAATCAGACGATGTTCGGAACTCCGAGGTGCATGGGCAGCCGTGTTTTGGTGACCGGCGGCGCCGGTTTCATCGGCAGCCACACCTGCCTGGTGCTCCTGGAAGCCGGCCACGACCTGCTCGTCCTCGACAACTTCTCCAACAGCTCTCCGGAAGCCCTCAGCAGGGTGTCCGCCCTCTCCGGAGTGTCCCTGAACGGCACACGGCTGCAGATCGAGCACGGGGACATCCGCAACCCCCACACCCTTGACCAGCTCTTTTCAGATGCTGCCGCCAACGATCGTCCTTTCGATGCCGTCATTCATTTCGCCGGCCTCAAAGCCGTTGGCGAGTCCGTCCAGAAGCCCCTCCTTTATTGGGATGTCAACGTCGCCGGCTCCCGTACCCTTCTCGCCGCCATGGAGGCCCATGGCTGCCGCACCCTCGTGTTCAGCAGCAGCGCCACGGTCTACGGCTTTCCTGCAAACGTCCCCATTGCTGAATCAGCGCCCATTCAACCGATCAACCCTTACGGATTTTCCAAAGCCGCTGTTGAACAGATGCTCGCGGATCTCAACACCAGCGCGCCCAACACCTGGCGAATCGCTTGCCTTCGCTACTTCAACCCCGTAGGCGCCCACCCCAGCGGCCAGATCGGGGAAGATCCTCTCGGCATCCCCAACAACCTCTTCCCCTTCGTATCCCAGGTCGCCGTCGGACGTCGCGATCAGCTCCAAGTGTTTGGCAGCGACTGGCCGACCCATGACGGCACCGGGGTGCGCGACTACATCCATGTGATGGATCTTGCCGACGGCCACAAAGCCGCCCTCGACAGCCTCCTGAATGCTGAACCACAGCACCTCATCTGCAACCTCGGCAGCGGCGCCGGGGCCAGTGTTCTCGACGTGGTCAACGCCTTCGCCGCCGCCAGCGGCCAACACATCCCCTATGCCCTTGTCGATCGACGGCCTGGCGACGCTGCTATCACCATCGCTAACCCCACACGAGCTGCCAACACCCTCTCCTGGCGTACAAAGCGCACGCTGAACGACATCTGCCGTGATGGCTGGACCTGGCAGCAGGCCAACCCAATGGGCTACAGGAAATCCGCATGACATCAGCCGGGGCACTGGTGCTTGCCGGCGGGGGGCACAGCCACGCACTTCTGCTCAAACGTTGGGCCATGCGGCCCCAGCACCGGCCTGATCGACGCATCGTGCTCGTCAATCGCCTTGGATCAGCGCTGTACTCCGGAATGCTGCCGGCCTTAATCGCCGGCCTTGAACAACAGAACAACGTTGAGATCGACCTGCGTCAGCTCTGCGATCGCGCCGGCGCGGCTTTCGTGCAGGCGGAGATCTGCGGAGTTGATCTAGGACGGCAGTTGCTGCAATTGAGCAACCGACCTGCCCTTCCTTACGCCCTGCTGAGCTTGGACGTCGGAGCGGTCAGCCGAGGCAGCGACGCTGAAGGAGTGGCCATCAAACCCCTGGAGCCGGCCCTGGCCTTTCTGGCAGAGCAAGAGCCCAGCAGCGCAACTCCCTTTCGCGTGGTGGGGGCAGGGCCGGCCGGCCTCGAAGTGGTGCTTGCCCTGCGCCGCCGCTGGCCCCAACGCCCACTGCAACTGCAGAGCCACCCTCAGCAACTGGGAGCACTGGAGCGCCAGATGCTTGCCACAGCACGGGTGCAACTCGTGGAAGGCGACGTAGACAGCAATAGCTGCACCAGCCTGCG
This sequence comes from Synechococcus sp. MU1651, assembly GCF_023630635.1. Taxonomy (NCBI): domain Bacteria; kingdom Bacillati; phylum Cyanobacteriota; class Cyanophyceae; order Synechococcales; family Synechococcaceae; genus Synechococcus; species Synechococcus sp. MU1651. Next base: position 190,992 of record NZ_JAKUHJ010000002.1, on the reverse strand, counting down.
CTGCACCGGCAGTCGGGCGCCCAGTTGGATCGAAACCAGTGGCATGCCGGTGGACCCCGATGGCCGGGTGCGCACCAATCGATTCCTGCAGGTGGAAGGGCACGACAACGTGTTTGCAGCTGGCGACTGCGCCGTGATCTCCAACGCGCCGCGGCCTGCATCAGGAGTGTGGGCCGTTCGCGCTGCCCAACCACTGGCCCAAAACCTCGAAGCCCATTGCCGCAAACAGGCCCTACGTCCCTGGCATCCACAGCGTTGGGCCCTGCAGCTCATCGGGGACCAGCATGGACAGGCTTGGGCCCGTTGGGGTGATTGGCAGTTCGGTCCATCAGCACTGCTCTGGCGATGGAAGCGAAGGATCGACCAACGCTTTCTCGAAGCATTCCGGAACGCCGGTGCCATGGCCCCGAACACCCCGATGGCCTGCCGTGGCTGCGCCGCCAAGCTCCCCGCCCAGCCTTTGGAAGCAGCGCTGCAACAGGTGGGAATCAGCGGATCTCCAGAGGATGCTGCCCAGATTCCCGGCGAACCGCTGTTGCTGCAGAGCGTGGATGGATTCCCAGCCTTGCTGAGCGATCCCTGGATGAACGGTCGCTTGACTGCCCTGCACGCCAGCTCCGACCTGTGGGCTTGCGGGGCCACTGTGGACAGCGCCCAAGCCATCGTGACGCTGCCAGCTCTGGAGAATGGGGATCAGCAGGAGCTGTTGGCCCAGACCTTGGCCGGAGTGAACTCAGTCCTGCAGGAGCAGGGGGCATCCCTGATTGGCGGCCACACGTTGGAAGCCCGCAGCGATACGCCCAAACCGGCGGAACTGGGACTTCAACTGACGCTCTGTGTCAACGGACGCAGCCATGGAACGTCCTGGCGGAAAGGGGGGATTCAGCCGGGGGATGCGCTGCTTTTGAGCCGCCCCCTGGGCACCGGCGTGCTGTTTGCCGCTGCCATGGCGGGAGCGGTGCCGCCAGCCGCGATCGACGGTGTCCTGGCGGTGATGACCTGCAGCCAACACCAGCTGCTGGACCAGCTTCGGCCGCACCGGGACGAGATCCATGCCTGCACGGACATCACAGGCTTCGGGCTGTTGGGCCATCTGGGAGAAATGCTGCAGAGCAGCGCACCCCTGCAGGTCAAGCTATTTGCCGACTCCATTCCTGCCTATCCCCAGGCTCTCGAGCTGCTGGAACGTGGCTTGGCCAGCAGCCTCGCCCCCGCCAATCGACGCAGCTGGCACTGGCTGGACTCCACTGTGCAGCTCAACCAAACCCCATCCCAGGGCCTACTGGAACTGCTCGTGGATCCGCAGACCTGTGGCCCACTGCTTTTGGCCTGCCCAGAAAGCACAGCCGCATCTCTTCTCAGCGAAGGACCCTGGCGGCAGATTGGCATTGCAGCAGTCGGGCATAACTGAGATCACCGGAGCGGTCCCGACAGGTGTACCCCTCCCTTTCAACCTGCTCCTGCATCGGCTGCATCTTGCGGGTCAATTTCGGCAACGGTCCGCTGCTGGCCAGCCAAAGCTCCCGCGGCAAGGGTGGCATGGCCAAACGTCGCTCCAACGCATGGCGATTCCCCCAAGGGACAGGGTCTTTGGGAATCCGACCCATGACCTCTTCCATGCGATCACTCAGATTGAGCAAACGGGATCGCGGGCTATAACGCTCCACCAAACCGCTGGTGCGCTGGCTGATCAGCCGGAACTGATCCTGTTCACGTGCACCGCCTGCAACCGGATCCAGTTCGGCAAAACCAGGCCCCCACCAACTGGCCAGCAACAGACCCAGCACGAGCAGAGAACAGCAGCGCCCCACACGATTCAGATCCAAACCACCGATCTGAACCGCCACGACGGGCACCACCGCTGGCACCAGCACCACGAAATAGCGGCTGAAGGCCATCGGCTTCACGAACGACACAGCAACAACACCGATCACCATCAACAAGGACGGCACCAGACCGCTTCGATCAAGCAGATCAAGCTTCGGCCAAGGCAAACGGTGCAACCCTCCCCAGCGCCTCAGAACCACCAGCAACGCCAGGATCAGTGCCAATTTGGGCAGGGGCCACAGACCAAGACCGCGAGCCAAGATCTCTTCAAACAGCGCGTAATCCGGCGGCCCAATCCAGCTGCCTGCTCGAGAGCTGAACAGATAGTCCGCGGCATAGGCCATCCAGGCCAGGGCCGGAAGGGCTCCGATCAAAGCGGCAGTCGACATGGACCAACGGCGCTGCCAACCATCCCAAGCCGCAGCCGCGAGCACCAAAAAAAGACCATAAAAATGCGTCAGTCCGACCAACGCAGCCGTGATTCCGTAAGCAATGGGATGGGCTGAACGACGCCACCACCACGCCAAGGAGAGCAAAAGAACAAGCAGGGCGTAGCTCTTGCCCTCAATCGCAAAACGGATGGGATATGGACTGCAGAACACAAGCAGCGCTGCGATGACCGCCACCTGGGGACGCTTCTCGCCCAAGACCATGGCCTGACACACCATCACCAGACCACCCGCTACGTAAGCCAGCCAAGACAGCAATCGGAGGCTGATGGGGTTCTGACCAACCAAATGTCCCCAAAGCCAGAGCAGGGTGTAATACGCCGGGGGGTGAGTGTCCTCCCGCAACATCGCCATCAACCTGCTGAAGCTGGGCTGAAAACTCTTGCCGACGCTGTACAGCTCATCCCCCCAGAGCGCTGTGGCATCGACCAATAGCAAGGCCCGGAGGCCAAAAGCCAGGCAGAGAGATGCCACTACAACAAGCCCAATGCGTTTCATCGGCTTCGAACCTGGGCTGCACTGCACTGCCATACCTCAGACCAGGGCCAATGCAGCGGTATCCAGGGATGAACCATTCCTGAAATTCAGCCTAACCGGGCCACCAATGTCCCATCTCCGCCCAGGCCCAGAATCACGGCAGCTGATGGATGACGCAGCAGCTCTTCAGGGTGGGATCCATTGAGGAAGTCAGGGGTTCGACACCAGTTCGGTTCAACCGGAGCTCGTCACAGGCTCGATCGGGGCCAGGCGAGGATCCAGAATTTTTGGACCCATCCCTGCGAACTTGACCGCGATGGACACCTTCTCGCCACTTCCAAAGGTGTGGGTGATTTCACCAACCCCAAAGCTGGCATGGACGACCTGATCGCCAACTTGCCAGCTGCGCCCAGGGGCTGGACCGGCCTGACGGCGACGCACAGCATTGGCGGGGGCCGATGACGGCTTGTCGCGGTCCACGCGGGTCAGCCGGTCAAGGCGCCGCTCACGCCGGAGTGCTGCCCCACCGGTCTGGGGGAGATCTCCCTGAATCAAGGCTTCAGGCAACTCAGACAAAAAGACCGAAGGGACGGCCGCTTCGCGCATGCCACCCCAGAGACGACGTTCACAGGCGTGGGACAGGAACAGCCGTTCCTTGGCTCGAGTAATGCCCACATAACAGAGCCGACGCTCCTCCTCGAGCGAAGCCGGGTCGTCCAGGGAGCGGTAGCTGGGGAACAATCCCTGCTCAAGACCCACCAAACTCACTACCGGGAACTCCAGACCCTTGCTGCTGTGCAGCGTCATCAAGGTGACGCGATCAGCCGCAGTGTCTTTGTTGTCGGCATCGCTCGACAAAGCTGCCGTGGCCAGAAATCCCTCCAGGTCGCCCTCATCGTTTTCCTCCTGGTACTGCAGAGCGGCGTTCACCAATTCCTGCAGGTTGCGGCGGCGCTCCTCAGCCTCATCGGTGCCATCGGCAATCAACTCACTGACGTAACCGCTCTTCTCCATCACCTGCTGAATCAGTTCCGATGGCGCCACATCACGACTGCGGGCTTTCAGGTCATTGACGAGATCACAGAACTGAAGAAGACCCTTGGCCGAACGGCCGCCGAGGGAGCGCACCGCTTCGGGATCACTCACCACGTCCCACAGCGGAATCCCCAGTTGATTGGCCGCATCGGTGAGGCGCTGAATCGTGGTCTTGCCGATGCCCCGTTTCGGCACATTGATCACCCGCAGCAGACTGACCGTGTCGGCCGGGTTCACCAGCAGCCGCAAATAGGCCAGCAGATCCTTGATTTCGCGACGGTCGTAGAAGCGCAGCCCCCCCACCACGATGTAGGGAATTCCCCAACGCACCAGTGATTCCTCAATCGCACGGGACTGGGCATTGGTGCGATAAAGCACGGCCATATCACCCCAACTCAGCTCGGGGTTGGCGGCTTCCATCGTTCGGAAGCGGTGCACCACGGCTTCCGCCTCCGCAATCTCGTCGTCACAACGGGTAAGGGTGATCAGCTCCCCCTCTCCCCGTGTGGGACGCAGAACCTTGTCGATCCGTTCGCTGTTGTTGGCGATCAGGGCATTCGCTGCCTCGAGAATCGTGGCGGTTGAGCGGTAGTTCTCCTCCAGCTTCACCATCGTTCGGGTGGATTCGTCCGGCGCCTGATCGCCGAAATCGTCCTGGAAGCCCATCAGGATCGTGAAATCAGCCGCACGGAAGCTGTAAATACTTTGGTCGGCGTCACCGACCACAAAGACGGAACGGCCTGACCAGTCCTCAACCTCCTGAGGATCCTTGCCATCGGTGACCAACAACTTGATCAGGTCGTACTGGGTTCGGTTGGTGTCCTGGTATTCATCCACCAGCACATGACGAAAGCGGCGGTGCCAGTAACTGCGCACCTGCTCGTTCTGCTGGAGCAACTGCACTGGCAGCAGCAGGAGGTCATCGAAGTCGAGGGCGTTGTTGGCGGCCAGTGCCTTGCGGTAACGCCGGTAGACATCGGCGGTGAGTTTGCCCCGCTGACCTTCGGCGTTCGCCTCAAGCTGGTCTGGTAGCCAACCCTGGTTCTTGGCATTGCTGATGGCCCAGCGGGTCTTTTTCGGCTCAAAACGCTTGGGATCAAGCTGCAGCTCCTGGGTCACGATCTCCTTGACCAGGCTCTGGGCATCGGCCTCGTCGTAGATCGAAAACTGCTTGGTCCAGGTGAGTCCTTCCGCGTCCTTGAACTTGTCGATGTCGTAGCGGAGCAGCCGCGCAAACAGGGCATGGAAGGTGCCGATCCACAACTCCTTTGTCACCTCCCTGTAAATACGTGAGCGCAGCTGGCGCTGCTCCACAGGGGGCAGGGTGCTCCAAGGCTGGCCGTACTGGCTCTGGGCCAGACGCTGCGCCAAGAGAAGCTCAAGCCGCTCCTTCATCTCGCGGGCAGCTTTATTGGTGAAGGTCACCGCCAGGATCTGAGCGGGATCGGCACCGTGCTCACCGATCAGGTGAGCAATCCGATGGGTGAGGGCGCGCGTTTTGCCACTGCCAGCGCCCGCCACGACCAGCAGAGGCCCCTCGTGATGATCGACAGCCCGTCGTTGGGCGTCGTTAAGGCCTGCCAAAAAACCCATCGACTGACGGTACGGGAGTTCTTAGTTGTGCTGCATGGGCCCACGCGGTGCCGGTGCCACCCAAGCAACGGCTAAAAGGTAACCACTGATCACCTGCTGCAGAGATGTTTTCAGCAGCGTGGATTCCACCAACGCTGAAGCAAGAATGAACAGTGCACAGGACAGACCGATCAAGCAGAGGGGTGCTGCATCACCCCCAAGACCAAGGAATAAACGATGCAAAATAACAGCGAAAGCCACCACCATGAGCATCAAGGTCAACAGGCCTTGGTCTGCAAGTGCCTGCACAAAAACGTTGTGCGCATGAGGAATTCCCTTCGTGCGGCCAGGAAGAAACACTCTTTGTGCACAATGATCAGACACCCTGTCGTAGCCCTGACCAATTACCAGTTCAGGCAATGATTTCAACGATTGCTCCAAGAAACACTGTGCTATTTCAGCCCGACCGACATCACTTTGATCATTAGCAGCTATAGGACCGGAGGGCCAATACAGCGCGAAGTTGAACAGCAGTGAGAGCAGCAGTAGAGCAGTCACAAGAAAGCGAGCTTGCTTTGCCACCCAATGGCGATGACGCCAGCACAGCTCTGTCACAACCACAATCGCAAAAGGGAAGATCAGAGCAGCCCGAGATCCCGTAGCACACGCCAACAAATAGCTGAGGCCACCAATCACTCCAGCTACTGCCGACCTCCATGGCCACTTCTCAAGACGCCAAAGGCCATAGCCGACCAGCGAAAACAAGCCATAGAGATAAGCCGATCGGTTAATCGTTAACTTCTGAATGCGTATTGCTTCCTTGGGCAAAGCGTCGCGCAGAGACGACCAAGGAATCACATCAACATTGCCGTTAAATCGAGAAAGCTCCAAAAAAGGCAGTGAAACAATTACCGTTGCCAAAACAATCCACATCGAGATTCGCCACTGATCTTTGGATTGCTGAAGGCCAGCAGCAAAGGCAAGCAACACCAGCAACAAATCTGTGGGAGCCGAAGCGCTCAAGGGATGGATCACCGCACTAAGAATGATGCTGATCGCCCCAATCAACACGCCGTACACCGGTTGTGAGGGCAGCCATCGTGCGAACTTCAGGGCACACCAAGTGGCAAGGAAGCAGACCATTACTACTGGGTTACCACTGCGCTCCCAAATGAAGCCCATCAGCGAGAGCGGAAGCAGCAGATCCAGCCAAGGAGATTTGAGGTAGTTGATCAAACCTGACAAGACAAGCCCTTGGAAGAGTCCTTAGCCTGCCAGAACCAAACCACTGAAGGCTTTGACACGAGCGAAGAGGCCAACAGAGAAAGCTTGGCCGACAGCTGCAATGAACCATGCACATTCAAGATCGAGCACAGACTGGATTCGCAATAGGAGAGGGACAAGAGGATGCGACAAATGCTGCGTGAATGGCACTGGCAACGGCTCAAAACACCACTGGCCCAGTTGCAGCTCTTGGTGTTGGACGTTGATGGTGTGCTCACGGATGGAGGCCTATGGCTGGATCCGGAGGGTCAACTGCAGAAACGCTTCGACGTTCGCGATGGTCTCGGCCTGAAACTGCTGCAACAAGCCGGGATCGAACTGGCTTTGCTCAGCGGTGGCCATGGCGGTGCCACAGAAGCACGGGCACGCCAACTGAACATCAACCACTGCCTGGTGGGCATCCAAGACAAACCACCCTCACTCAAGGCACTGCAACAACGCTTGGGGATTGCGCCAAACAACACCGGTTTTGTGGGCGATGACCTCAACGATCTCGCCGTCCGCCGCAACGTGAAGCTCCTACTGGCTCCAAGTGACGCTTGTCGGCCAATACGCCGCCAAGCAGATGCCGTGCTGCATCACAAGGGAGGTCATGGCGCCGTGCGCGAACTGGCTGAGCGGGTTCTGAAAGCCCGAGGGATCTGGGCAACTCTTGCCGACCAGGGCTGGCGGGATCGCAACAACTAACCACCTGCTTCAGCACATCTGCTGAAGTTGTTGATCTCTCAAACGACGCAGCGCATCGCCGAGGGCGGGACCTGCCGAAACGCCCTGAGCCATGAGCTCGCGGGCACTCACTGGTGATCTCACATGCCGCCAACGCCCCCACCACCGCAGCAATGGTCGACGGAATGCGTTGTTGTCGAGCACAGCAAGCGCCACCACCTCAGGTTCCCAGCGCTTCTGCTCGAGGCGCCGGGTCCAATCCAGGGCACCCCAGCCATCCCATGGCAATTGGCTGACCTCATCATCCAACCAATGACGAATATCAACCAGTTGATTAAGCCAGAGCTGCTGTTGGTGGGGAAGCTGCAAACGTGAAGCCAAACCGACTGGATCGCCGGCAGCAGCCACTAGGACCACCAAAGCGGGGAGTGCAAGCCGGATTCCCTGAACCAGCCGTCGACGGAGACGACAATCGCGTTGCAAGGCAGGATCAAGCAAAGGCATTGCGGACCATTGCTGCAACAGCGTGAGTGCTTCTTGCCAGGGTTCACGTTCGAACAGCAGCTCCAACTCCATGCGCAACCGGGTGCCCAAGGCAGGAGGCACAGCGTCCATGACGTCGCCTGGCTTCCACGCCCAGGGCCACTGATCCAAAGTGGCTTGCACCTGAACCAACGCTGAGGGTGCCAACTGAAAACCCAAGCGGGCGCCATAGCGGGCGCCACGAAAAACACGGGTGGGGTCATCAGCGACGCTGGTTTCATGCAAGAACACAAGCTGACGCTGCAACAGATGCTCTCGACCCCGATGGGGGTCAAACAATTGAGGGGATCCATCCGGTTGGAGCACTAAAGCCATCGCATTCACCGTGAAGTCACGGCGTGCAAGATCCTGCTCAAGAGTGCCGGCCTGGACATGAGGATTCTCTCCAGGCGCGGGATACGTCTCGGTGCGGGCACAGGCCACATCCAAACGCAACCCATCAATCACGAGTTCAGCGGTCCCAAACTGCTCATGCAGCCGCAACTCGGATACACGATCAGGTCCGTACTGATCCTGCAAATGACTCACAAAATCAGAGGATGAACCTTCCAGCAAAAGGTCAAGGTCCGAAAGCGGACGCCAAGGATCTCGGAGCATTTGATACAACATGAGGTCGCGCACAGCGCCTCCCACCAGGGCAAGACGCACACCAGAAATGCCCGCCTGTTCTGCCAACAAAGCGATTAAATCGCGGTCTAAATCAGGAGCATCAAGGGAAAGATATTGACTCATACCGCCCCAAGCGAAAGATCAGACAAGAGCATCAAGGCCCAAAGAAAAACCAGGAGAGGCAACGGCGAATCGGCCAAAACCAGCGAAAATCAGCCCAAAAGCTTCCGATACTTTGTCGCCCATTCTCGTGGAATGCCACCAAAACGATCAGCCAACTGTTCGGTCATGGGCAGATACTCCTTTGCCAAAGCTCGCTGCAATGCAAGAGGCGGTTGATCTCCACCAGCTGCACTATTAACAGCAGCAGGAACAACCAAATCCTCTCCCAATGGATTTACACCCAAAAATCTAAACATTGAATCCGCGAAAACATTTGGCTCAGCAATGAGCTGCTCAAAAAAACAGCAATGCAGCTGGCCAGCCCCAAATCTCGACTCCACCATCCGAATAGAACGAAGGTAGTCCGACCGGGCAGCTATCGAAGACTTAAATGCATACTCAACAAGACCATCCACACTTGTCGAAGGATCAATGCGACTCTTTTTCATACTATTGCGCAACGCAGACCAAGTCCGCACTACTGGATCTCGCATCACAAAAATCAGACGCAAATCAGGAAATAACGAATGGATTTGATCCCATTCTTGCTTAGACATTGCAGCATAGGCAGGTGTTATTTCTCCCGTCACTTTCCCTTTTCCGCGAGCACGACGAAACAGTTTTCCATACCATTCATCATCACGTGGCAAGAACCAATAACGACAGAACCATCTCGGATTACTGACGGCACGCTTCATGCTCCAGAAACGTGCTCGATGACGCTCATACCGACTCAACACACCGAGCTTGATCGATTGCTTATCGAAGTAATGGAGCTCTTTAACGGGAGTAAGCCAAAGTTGATCATGCTGAGACAAGACACGGTGAAGCCACGTCGTACCAGAACGCTGCGCACCTATGACAATGAAGTGAGGACCAAATTCCTTCATAATCTTAGGCTCAGAATTAACAACTAATTTACATCATTTCATCAGGCCCACAAGAGAGATCATCAGGGCCTCATCCCATATTGAAGCCGAAGCCAAATTACGAAGTGGAGCGAAGCAAGCTTCACAACAAGACGCTGCCAGGGGTTGAGCTTGCTCCTCCAACGCTCATCCAAACGAATTGCAGACTGACGGCTTGTACGTGTGCGCTTATTCCCATTCACATTATGATGATCATGACTGGACCAATCCAACTGCTCCAACTCAAAGTCCAATCCCAAATGCCTCATAATCCGAGTCATAACCTGCTCTGGGAATGAACAAAGCTCTTCATAAGAGACAGTAAGGCAAGGCTTCTGGCGCAGGTACTTATATCTCGACCAAAGACCAGAATAGTACGAACGCAAAGAATGATAAAAGCTTCTCCCTTTCGCCATATTTGAGCAAACAACCCCCTCTGGTCGGCGAACAATATGTATCGGCAAAACATTAATTGACGGATCAGACAGCAAACACTTTAATCGCGTTAACTTCTTGGATGAATCAACAAGCCAACGAGCATTTGTCTTCTCCTGAAGCACAGATAGCAATGCATGGTTGCTGCGCCTGAATTCACTTTCTTGGGAAGAATCGACATGCAATTCAGACAACTGAGGACCACCGGAAGACTGAAGACGATAATCAACATCGCGCCAAAAATCGCACTCTTTATAGTTCGCAGCGCCACAGGCACACACTCCCTTGGCCTTGAGCGTGAGCTGATGAATTTCCCCTAAAGTTACACATTTAGAGTGAGAACCAATCAACATATCCAGAAGCGTTGATCCACTATGACCATTGCCAGTGATATAAATGAGGTTCCAGGACGTCATCTATGACTTGAGCGACAAATCACGTTTATAATAACATGCATGAAATAGAACCCAGTCGGGAATAAGGTGAATAGTTTTCAGCGTGAAATTTTTGCGCAAGACCAAGGCCCCGAAACCCACTAATACAACACCCAGGAATCAACTTCCGCTGAAATCGCAATAAGCCACTTTCGGAACAAAGACTCACAAACCGAATTTCATTTTTCGATCATGAAACTTGCGGTACAGCCATTTCCAACGCAAACGGATTGGGAGAGTGAGCAATGTCAACTTCAACACCTCAGAACAAGACAGATCCTGCCTCCAGCTTTGATCGACCTTAATCACAGATGAACCACCACGGCGCATGCGATTGCCTCCGATATCTCTACGGATTCCCTCCCGCCATTGAAACTGAGAGGCATCAACCGACAAACCGATCCACCGCATCACCCTTCGCAGCGAATATTGAGTACGGCGAGCAAGCATCTCATAACTCACAAACATATAAGGATAATTTTTAAGTAGATCACGGGTTCTAAAAAATTCTCTGGAGTGCTTCGCAGCGGCAGGAAACAAGGCATGACCTTTCTTTCGAGCACTATTGACAAGTCCCAGCGGCCCTCTATGAAGATGGAGAGGCTTCACATCAATACAACATCCATTCCTTTTGGCTTGAAGAAGTCGAGATAGCCGAATCAAAGATTTTGACGAATCAACAATAATCGAGCAGCCACTGACAGAAGCAATTGCCATGAACAAAGCCTGATTATGCAGAGAGAAAGTTTTATCATCGCCGTCCTCCATTAATGCAAGTCCATCCAATGGCACACCAACAGAATCGATAACCTGCCGCTGCACCTCACTCCAAAAGGGGCATTGATCTGGGGCCAGTAGATGACAAGCACACAATTTACTTGTAGTACCAGGACTAATCAACATTTTCAATTCTCCTCCGCTAACAACCCGAGAATGCCCTCCAAGCAAGAGAGACAAAAGCGTTGAACCACTGTGCCCACGACTGGTGATGTACACCACAGTGGGCCTTTGAGGAGAGCGAAGATTCGAGGACATCAATTGGAATTTAAAGGCAATTACGGAAAAGAAGGACCAAAGCTTTTGATGACATTGCGAATGCTGAACATCTCTCGCATGACCTTTAGGCAAGAGGTAGCAGGAGTAGTTAGCACCAAAGAGAGAGATCGCCGTCCTGCAAGCCATGGCTGAACCGATGCCACCCCCATCAATACAGCAAAAGGCACCAAACTTAAAATTATTGTCTGCAAGCACTTTAAAGTCCTCTCGGATATCCAGGACTGGAAGCCATACCTCCACTTTGATATCTGTGCGGTGCAGGATTTCCCAACACCGAGCTGATCAAGCCTGAACCAGGCCACGCATCTGGAGCAGTTGGTGTTTTAAGGCCTCATCACACATCCTCAGCACGACATGCCTCTGTCGTCGATGACCTGACGTAGGAGCTGCTCAACCTGCCTGAGGTGATGCTCAATGGTGAACCGCTCCTTAATGCGCTGGCGCCCGCCGTCTCCCAAACGTGAGGCCAGATCGGGATCCAACAGCAGCAAGCTCATCGCCTGTGCCATGGCGCTTTCATCCCCTTCATCCACTAGCAACCCTGTCTGGTTCTCCAGCACCACCTCAGGAATGCCCGCATGACGCGTCGCAACGACGGGCAAACCACTGAGTTGAGCCTCCATCACCGCCACGGGACTGCCCTCGCTATCACCATCCGGAGCCACCTTCGAATGCTGTACGAATCCTCGGACCTGCCGCATCAGTTCCGCCACACGAACCTGAGAGCAAACACCCAAAAAACGAACCCTCTCCTGAAGGCCAAGTTCAATCACCAGCGATCGCGCTGAGGCCAAAAGTGGTCCGTCACCCACCATCCAGAGTTGGGGCTTGAAGGCAGCTAGCACTGGATTACGGCAGAGCAAGCCAAATGCTCGAAGGGTTTCAAGAGGTCCTTTCTTGGCTACAAAACGCCCCACCGCCAACAGGACCGGGGGTGCCGTAGCCGGCGCGCTGCCCTGAAACAAGGACGCATTGGCGCCAGAAGGACTGATCAGCAGGCGGTCCGCCGGTGCACCCAGCGCTAACAGGGTGTCGGCCATTGGTCTGGATTTGACGATCACACCGGAGGCCAGGCTCAGCAGACGTCGATAACGCTTCTTAAGAAGCCCCAGTCGATGCTGTGCAGAAGCATCGGATCCACGGAAATGCACCACCAGGGGTATGCCCGACCAGGCGCAGGCCTCCATCACCCGCACCGCTTCAAAGCCAAACTCCACCATCACCACCTCCGGTTGATGGCGACGGATCAGGGCAAAGGCCACACAGGCTGCAGGCAAGCCAGCCAGACGCAGCCAATGCAAACGAGTGAATAATTTGCTCAGGAGAATGGCACTGCTGTAAGCCAACCGCCAAGGCGCATGCAGGGGAAAGTCATCGCCGAAGTAGGCCGTCAAGTCCAATGACAACCCGTTGAGATTGGCGCGAATGAACGTTTCACTTGCCGCACGTGCTGTGGGGGCCAGCACCAGCACCCGCTCACGGCCGTTGCTGCGACCAGCGGGAACATTGCTCATGGCTGCGCAGGCAAAGCCAGCACCGAACGCCAGTGGGACTCCACCACATCCCAGTCGAGCGCCCGCAACGTTGCCCTTGCAGCGACACCGCAACGATGGCGCAGATCCCCATCGAGCATCAGCCGCTGGAGCGCCGCAGCGAAAGCGATCACATCCTCGCTGGGGACCACCAGCCCCTGCTGACCATCACTCACCATCTCCAGCGGACCGGGTGAAGCATCACTCACCACCGAGGGGAGCCCTGCCGCCATCGCCTCAAGAAGTGCATTGGGCATGCCCTCAAACCGCGAAGGAAGCGCAAAGATCGACGCACGGCGCATGAACACCAGCGGATCCGAGCGGAATCCCTCAAAACGGATCACATCCCTGAGCCCCGCATCGGTTGCTAAATCTTCAAGGGTTTGGCGCTCCGGCCCATCACCCACAAGGGTGACGCACCAACCATCGCGGACCGACGGCGGCAGAGATGCGAAGGCACGGATCAGCACATCCAGCCCCTTCTGCGGCACCAGCCGAGCCACCGCCAGCACCTCCCGCTGATGGTCGCTCGGCTGGTTGGAATCCTGCAGACTCAAACCACCAGGAAGGGGATTGGGCAACAGAGCTAAGCATTGCCAAGGCCCCATCGCCTGGAGAGCCTCCAGAACCCCCTCCGTATTGGCCGTCACTACATCGGCACGGCGGTAGTAAACGGAACGCAACCGACTCCAGAGACGATCGAGTTGCTGAAGGCGCGGATCATTGCGTTCAGACACGACGAGATGAATGGGAAGGTCCCAAACCGCAGCCGCGCAAAGGATGTTGGTTTTGGTGAGCAGTGCCAACACACGCTTCGGGCGCTGCTGCTGCAACAGCTCCCGGAGACGTCGGTAACGCAGACCACCGATGCCTTGCATGCACCACGCGAGCACGCGCGTCACCCAAGCATCAGAACCAGGTTGAACCTTGTGTTCACACCAGCGCCACGTGAGCTGAAGGCCGCCTAAAACCACAACCATCATCAAAAACCGCCTGAGCTTGATCAACTGCGCGACGGTGAAGCGACGTCCTCGCGCGATCAGCGAACGGTTCCAGCCATCCTGCAACCAAGGATGAAGGCTGACCTCATCCTCCGGCCCTAGATCCAAAAGCTCCACACCGTCGGGGATCGCGTGCTTAATCGGATGGCCATGGCGTAGCGAGAGCACCCGCACCTTGAACCCCTGTGCCGCGAAATGCTCTGCGGCGAGTAAACCAACTTTCTGGGCACCGCCAGCGCCGATGTGGGGCAGAACAACCCAGAGATCATCCATAGCGCTACCGGCGCAACGCCTCTAGAAAATCACGGCGCAGGCGTTCAGAGGCATAACGCTCCCGCACCGTCGCAGCGCGAGCGCCCAACCGGCTCCGGTACTCCGGATCCATCAGCAACGTTTCGATCGCGTCCACCCAGGCGTCGGTGGTGGCTTGGGGCGGCAAAAGAAGTCCGTTCTCACCATCGCGAATCAGATCTGAAGGCCCAGTGAGGCAGTCGCTGGCAATGCAGGCACAACCGGCCGCCATCGCCTCCAGCAACACATTGGGGAAGCCCTCATAGCGCGATGGCAGCACGAACACCGTGGCCCGCGAATACCAACGAGCCATGCTCCCGCTGACGCCCGGCAAGAGCATCCGCTGCTGCAAGTCAAAGTTGTCACCGAGAGCCTGGCGCAAGTCGGCCTGTTGGTCTCGGCCGTGATAGCGACCAGGTGCGAGTCCAAGCAAGGCCAAATGCAGGCTGGGAAACCGCTGCCCCAGCTGTGCAAACACCGGCATCAAACGATCAAATCCCTTCTGATGCGACTTCGTTCCGGCCGCAAGGATCAAGGGATCATCGGCTGCCAACCAGTCCTCGGGCGACACCACAGGCTCCCGGTCCGGCAGCGGCCAACTGACCGGATTGGGTAGCAACCGCTGGCGCGTTACAGCGCAGTGATCGCGCAGCCAGATACCGGCGGGGACGGTCTGAACCAGATGCAAATCGGCCCAGGGATAGGTGAAGCGCCGCAACCATCGCCACACCAGGGACGGAGGCTTGGACGGCGGGTAGTTGCGTTCCGAGACCACGGTGCGCAACGGCAGTCCGGCACTTGCCAGCAGCAATTTCACCGCAGGCAGGGTGGTCACACCCACCACCACATCACTGCGGTAACGACGCAACAGCTGTCGCAAGGCCAACAGCCGCCAGGGGAAAGCAAACCAGCCCAACCGCTCCAGGGGAGCCGATAGCCGAGGCTCCACCCAGCGTTCCACCCCGTCGGGAACTGGATAGGCATCACGCTGGGGACCGTGCCGCGTGATTACCAACACCTGCAGGCCTTCCTCACGGCACCAGCCGGCCCAGCGAAGCAACACCCGCTCCGCACCACCGAGCTTGAGCGAATCAATGATGAGCACCACCCGCAGCACGGCCATCAGCGCGACCCGAGCGATTGCAGAAAGCTCTCGGCTTTGGCGGCACGTTCCCGACGCAGATCCGAGAAAAACACCAGCTGGACAGGTTCAACCATTTGGTACGTGGACGGACGCGCGCTGGGTTCCGATGCAGGCCAGCGGCATGGCTGAAGCATGGCTAGTACAGCCTCGGCAAAACCTCGATGGTCTTCGTGAGTTTCCCCCAACATCACGTCGAAACGAGCGGCATGAAAGGCATTGCATAGACGGTCCATTTGATCGACCACGGCATCGAAACGCCTGGAATCGTCGGCATGCCAAGCCATCACTGCGGCAATGGTGAGACAGCCCATGACGCTGCGGGGCATGGACATGGCGGTGATGCGATCAATGGCGAAGGGGTCGTAGCGACGGGCGCTAGCCAGCAGATCGCATGAGGCCCGATTCAAAGCAGCGGTGTCCTTCAACGCCATCAAGGCACGAAGACGCGTGAGGTGCACTGAGAACAAAAGCTTGGCCCTGTTCTTCCGTTTGGGCTGGAGGCAGCGATAAGTGTCGGGATCGGACTCAAGCTGCACCAAGATCACCCCCAGCTCTTCCACACCTCGGCGTAACGCCGCGACATCCTTGGCATCAATGGCCCGATCGGTGTACAGCCGCCGGCAGCAGCCGACGTGGTGCATCGGCAAAACCGTGCTGGAGGCCAGTTCATCCAACATCGCCAACTGATCGGTGCAACGGCCCGGTAGAAACCGGCGGCGGAACAACAGTTGGTGCAGGATTTCGGCTTCACCGTCTTCCTTCCAGACCCGTTCCATCAGGCGTCGACCGTCACGATGGTCGCCCTGAGCGAAACGACGCCGGGCCAGATCATTCAGCAATGTGATGTTGAACGGCTCCCACACAAGCCAGCGACGCAGGCAGCGTTCAGCCCTTGCCGGTTGGCCCAGGCGCTCCAGCACGCGCACCAGAGCGAGGCGCAACTGAGCTGAAAGGTGGGGTCGACCCAGCTGAGTGCACAGCGGGAAGTAGCGGGGAGCCTGGGGAGCCAAGGGCTTCTCCGGCATCAAGCCGTGCTGACTGAGGCAGTCGAGCATCGACTGAGTGCGCGTGCGATAGGTATGCCGCTGGGCACGCTCAAGCCGCCGCTCCAGGGACGGCCCCTCTCCTGCCAACGCTCGCTGAATCGCCGCTTCAAACGCGGACACCTCCGGCTCACACAGCAGAGCCACATCCCCCTGATCACACAAGGAGGGGATCGCCGTGGCCACCACCGGGCGACCGGCCGCCAGGTACTCGAAGAATTTCATCGGGTACATGTGACGGGTGTAGTCGTTGATCTGCAGCGGCAACAAAGCCACATCGGAATGGGCGAGATAAGCCGGGAGGCTGGCGTAAGGCCGCGGACCCAGCTGATGAACGTGGGGGAAGCGCTTCCAGGTGCTGACGTCAGTACTGGGATCGGTCTCCCCCACCGGCCCGATGAACAAGTAGGTCCAATGGGGGGTTTGCTCCATCAAGGCCTCGAGCATGTCGAGATCGAGCTTGTAGGCATCGATCGCACCGATGAAGATGAGCACTGGCCCCTTGGTGGCAGGCCAATCCGCTGGTCGGGGCAGGCCAGCATGCAGGGCCTGACCAAAATGGGTCGCATCAGCCACATTGCCAAAACCATGGCTGCCGGCATTCAGAGGCCCGAGCGAGGCCTGCAGTTCCGGTGAGGTGGTGAAGAGCGCGTTCACCAAAGAGCAGAGATCATGCTCCGCCTCCTCCAGAGGCTGCGCAGGCATCCCAGGCTGCGCCTGAATGCGATCCACACAGAGATACACCGCGGCATGAAACCGATTCAGGCTCAAATAAGCGCGAGTTTGCGGATTAAATGTCCAGAGCAACGGGCGACGCAGGTCCAACACCAAATCGGCCACCAACAAGCTGAGATTGAGACTCCAACGGTTGAGAAGTCCGGCCCAGCCTCGGGTTTGCCCTGGCAGCACCAAAGGCGACAGCACCCACACCCCAGGCCTCACCTTGCGCGGCCCACGAAATCCACGACGCAATCTCCTCAGGATTCGGCCTGAATCGGACCGATCAACCCGGGGACCGCGGACCCCCAGGGAATCCACATAAAGAACGCGATGACCCAGCTCTGCAAGCGCACAAGCCACATGCTGCTTGTTGGTCCAGAGCGGGTGGTCCCAGTCCGACGTGGCCAAAAGAACAACGTTGGCCACGACCAACTAAACCGCATCCAACATGGTCATCTCGCGGAAACTTGGAGAGAGCTGCGTAAGAGTTTCAAAGTTTCCTGAAGCAACGACACGACCTTGAGAGATCTCAAAAATACGATCGCACTTTTTCACCGTTGAAAGTCTATGGGCGATTACAACCATTGTGCATCGTCGACCAATTAAGTCGAGCGCCTGCATTACATCATGCTCAGTTTTGTTGTCCAAAGCACTGGTTGCTTCATCCAAAACCATCAGCTTGGCCTTTCGATAAAAGGCGCGCGCCAATGCCAAGCGCTGGCGTTGACCACCAGACAACTTAATTCCATCTTCGCCGCACATTGTGTACAAGCCATAGGGCATCTGCGCTGCAAATTCAGAAAACTGAGCAGCCTCCAAAGCAGCCCAGACTTCGTTATCAACGATTAATTCAGGGTCCTCGCAAAAAGCAACATTTTCTCTAACGCTTGCATCGAGCAGGCGAATGTTCTGAGGAACAAAAGCACAATTGGCCTGCCATGCAGGCATTTCTTCCTCAGAAACAGGGACCCCATCAAGCAATAAACCACCCGTCGAGGGCGTGTAAAGACCCAGCAAAATATGGGCAATAGTTGTTTTCCCACTGCCGGTACTACCGACAAGGGCAATCCTAGAACCCACAGGAATTGAAAGATTTACATTCTCAAGAATGGGGCGATCACTCCCTTGATAGGAAAAATTCACATTATTGAGCTCTATCAAGCGATTCGGCATGACGCCTTCTGAAGAGGGAACTCCTGGGTCACGAAGAGACAATCGACTGGGTCGCATCCTGAGCAACTCCAAAGCATCTTTCACTTCAGGAAGGCCGCCCCGCAGTTTATTGACATTGCGAAAAACAGTTTGCAAGGGAGATGTAATACGCAAAAGCACCACTAAAACAGTCGCCAACTCTGGAAGCACCTCGCGAAGTCGATCAGCATCACCGGAGGCAATCGCAGGAGCGAGACCGACCACGAACAAAATCGTGATACCAGCAGGCTCTATGACAAATCGCGGAACCGTAGGCAACAAACTCGAAAGTCGATCATTACGCTTAGCCAGAACCCCAGCGCTGGAGAATCGGCTAACAAAATACTCATGCGAAGAATACAACTGCACATCTCTAATCGACCTCATTGATTCCGAGAAAATTAATTTGAGGCGCCTTGAATAACGGATCTTTTGACGCAGAGCGAGCCTCAGGTAAGGAGTAATAATCCGCGAGGAGACCGCATAGGCAACAAACAACAAAACAAAAACCAGCAGGGATGTCGTACCAAGCATCAATCCCACTCCGAGAATCAGTGCAGAGACCGACACAAAACTGGCCGAAATAGCGATCATCGGCGTGATCACTGTTCCCGTTACACGTGAAAGAATTCGGTTGAACCGCTCAGACAACAACGCCTTACGATTTTGCACAAAAAACGCATAACGCTGCAGCATTAAATTCCGATAAACCTTATTCACCAGGTCCGACCATATTTCCGCTGTCAGCAAAGATTCAAGCAAGGCCACCCCGAAGCGAATACCAGAAGCCAACCAGTAGGCCGCAATCAACAAGACCACAATCCAGCCTGCTTGATCCAGCAGGCCTCCACCAAAAAAACGAATACCAGGGATCTGATCACCGAGCTTGGCGCCAGCCAGCAAGCCCACCAAGCGAGCTAACAGACCCACCAATAAAATATCAACCAATCCCTGCAACAGCGACGCAAGCAGCACAAGGGCTAAAAACCTCCGCCTTTCCGGCGCTAGCTCACGGAGCAGAAATCGCAGCTCCTTCCAGGTTTGACTCTGTATGGATCGCTGTAGAGCCTTAATCATTCAGCGATAACGACTGCGAGCCATACCCACTTAGAAATAATCGCAAACGCCCTCATTTCAGCAGGGGTTTCGGCCAGCCGGGCAACCGATTGACCACTCGCTGGAGTCGATCGAGCAGATGCTGCAGTTTCAACCGCCACGTGGAAGAACTACTGAGAAAAGCCCCCGATACTGCCTCCAACGCATCCAGATGAGCGAACGCATCGCGCCAGCGCTCGAGCAGCGCAGCTTCTGAACACTCGTGAAGCAAGTCCTCCAAATAATCGCTGGAGGGCCGCCAACGCAAAGGGGATGCAACAGCAGCCTGGATCCGCTCAAGATCGAAATCAAGCCGCCCACAACCGATCTGATGCACGGTGTGACCAGGGTCGCCGTAGTCCGCCAGGGCGTGATTCAGACTGCTGAACACAACGCATCCACAGGCCAACGCCTCCAGCGGGGGCAATCCAAAGCCCTCTGTCACGCCGCGCCCGCGCCAGTACTCCGCTGAGTCGTAGAGGTACACGGTGGAACAATTGAAGAGACGCACCAGGTCATCCACCCAGCCCGTCTGCACCTCCACCACAAGACCCGTCTTTCGCAGGGCCGGCACCAGTTGCCTCAGCACATAGGGGCTGCTCTTGCGGGCCTGCACCAGCACATCGATCGGTCGACGCTGGCCGATCGAACGGTCGCCACGGTCGAGCCAGTCCTGGCCCAGGGCATTCGAAACCAGGAGCAGCGGATTGCGGGGAGCTTTGTTGCCCCAATAGCCCAAGGTGTTGCGGCTGACGGCCAACACCGGAACACCTGGCGGCAAGTCAAAGCCGTACTCGCTGCTGTGGGCGTGGTACGCAACCCGACGGCCTTTGAGCAGTTGGATCAAACCGGGCACATCAAAGCCCCAGCTGACCACCCAGAGAACCTTGGGATCTGGGGGCTCTAGGCGAAGGCAGTCTTCCAGGTACGGATGGTCGGGTGAGCGTTCGCGGTAGGTGACGAGTTCCGTCGGGCACAAGTTCGCCACCAGTCGGGCCGTCTGCTGTTCGACACTGAGTCCGCCACACCGGAACCTGGCACTGGTGCCGGGAACCAGAAAGCGGACAAGCGCAGGGGCCAACGACTTAGACAGCGAATCAGGCCGCAACAGCCTCCGTGCTGCCAGCCCGCTGACGGCGGGTGAGGAAACCAAACAGCACCTTGCCAATGGCGGCGACCAGGTTTCCCTCCAGCTCCTTGAACATGTTCATGTTCAGGTGGAAGGCATGATTAGCTTCTTCAACGATGCGATCGGCCATGGCCTGATCGATCGGCAGCGTGTCCATGGCCGAGCGATAGGACGTCTTGAACGCTTTCTCATCGGCGATGTCGTCGAAAACGTAGAAGCGCAGGCCCGCATCACCCTCCATGTTCATTGCCTTCTGGGCAATGTTCTTGAGGATCTGACCACCGGAAAGATCACCGAGGTAACGGGTGTAGTGGTGACCCACCAACAACTCGGGTGACTCCTGGGCCACGGCATGAATGCGCTCCACGTAGGCCGCTGCCGAGGGGGAGGGCTGGATGTCGTCCTTCCAGCTGTCGCCGAAGTAATAGGTGAGGTCTTGCTCGAGTGCCTCACGACGGTTCAGCTGGGTCATGGCAACCGGACCCACCACCGGATGATCGGTCAGCTTGCCGATCTCCTCCTCCATGGCGGAGTAGACGAAATACAGATCAGCCACCAGCTTGCGATAGCTGGCCTTATCAACGACTCCCTTCAGGAAGCAGCTCACGAAGCCGGTGTTCTCCGCCATGGTGTGCGACTTTTTCGTGCCTTCCCGGAGCTGGGCAGCAAGGGCGACAGACATGATTGCGAGAAATGGCCTGACTTCGAACTTAAAAGGAGTTCAAGGCAGGACGGCTTTGTGCGTTGCGAAGGGTTACGCCGCTGGTTCAGACGCAACGGTGCCATCAAAGAGCTCGAACAACTCGCGACAGATCTGCTGGAGCTGCTTCACCTGCTGCTGTTGAGGCAGGTGGGGGCCTTCCGGCAACCATTCACCAACAGTGGCGAGGCGCCAGCGTTCGCCGTCGTAGGTCATGCCCCGTATCAACACCCCCAGGAGGCGCAGCTTGTCGTCACCCCGCTCCGCGCTGATCCGCAACTGCATCAGCAAACTGCGGCATTCCAGGCGTGGACTCCAACCAGGGAAATGAAAGGAGAGGTCGAGTGATTCCGTTTCACTCCACTGTCGGGTCTGTGGGTCGTCCCGCCAGGGGCTGAGGTTGGCCTGAGCAGCCGGAAACTGACGGCGAACAAGGGTGATCGTGGACGCCAGTGCTCGCATCCGGGCCACGCTGTGTACCGACTCGCCCGCGTTCACTGCAACCTCCTGATTCCGCACAGTGTGCAGGGAGAAGCAGGAGGTCGCCGTTACGGTTGCGCGAGGTTCACGAAACCATGACGCAACCGCTGCATATCGGCTTGCTGGGCGCTATGCCGGAGGAGATCGGCTCGGATCTCAGCCACCTCAAGGATCTGAGCTGCAGCGACCACGGCGACCTGAGAATCCACAGGGGATCGTGGAACGACACGGTGCGCCTCAGCCTGGCCTGGAGTGGCTGGGGCAAGGTGAGCGCTGCACGGGCCGCCACGCGCCTGCTCGCGAGTGATCCCAGCATCGATGTGCTGGTGTTCACCGGCGTTGCCGGGGCTGCGGATCCAGCCCTGCGTCAATGGGATGTGGTGTTGGCCGAGGCCGTGGTGCAGCACGACATGGATGCCCGACCCCTGTTCCCACGCTTCACGCTGCCAGCACTGAAGCAGGACCGGCTCCAACCGCAGCCGGCTTGGTTCAAATGGGCCAAGACCGCTCTGCTGGAGGCCCATAGCGCAGGCAATCTGGACGGGTTCGCTCGGCCCAGCAGCGGTCTGATCGCCACAGGAGATCGTTTCATCGGCGATCCAGCGGTGCTGCAATCGCTGCGGGATGCCCTGCCCGACCTTCGGGCCGTTGAGATGGAAGGCGCCGCCGTCGCACAGGTGGCCGAGCAGGAGGGCGTCCCCTGGCTGGTGCTGCGAGTGATTTCCGATGGTGCCGATGAGACGGCGGCCCAGAGCTTTGAAGACTTCGTCAAACGCTACGAACAAAAGGCCTGGCGGCTGATTGAGGCCCTGCTGCAGCGCTGCAACAACACGCCCCCACAGTGCGCATGATGCCCCTGCTGAACCGCGTGCTGCGCTATGGCCTGGTGGGGGGCACGGCCGCAGCTATTCACATCAGCGTGCTGCTGCTTCTGGGCCCGTGGATGAGCCTGAGCCTGGCCAACCCCATTGCCTTCCTGGCCGCCTCCGTGGCGAGCTATTTCGGCCATTCCCTGTTGACGTTCCGGAAAGAGACGGGGGGACGCCAGTTCGCCCGTCGCTGGCTGTTGCTGCAGTACGTGACCAACCTCAGCGTATGCGCCCTCCTACCGCTGCTCCAGGCCCCAACCCTGATGCTGGTTTTCACACCCACGCTGCTGAATGCCGTGATCTGGAGCCGAGCGGCCCGGTTCAGTGCCAAGGCCCACCAGAAGGAATGGACATCAGCGCAACAACTCTGATCCCTGATGCACGGCTCGGACGAAATAGTGCGGCCGCCGTTTGACGTCGATATAGATCCGACCGATGTAATCACCCAACACGCCGATGCCGATCAGTTGAATGCCGCCGAGGAACAAAACTGCCCCCATTAATGAGGCATAACCAGGAACATCCCTGCCAAAGAGAAGTGTGCGAAGCGCGATCACGAAGGCATAGAGAAGACTGAAACTGGAAACCATCAGACCCAGCCCCGTCCAGACCCTGAGAGGCAGAACTGAAAACGAGAAAATTCCGTCGATGGCATAACCAAACAACTTGAGGGGACTCCAGGACGTGGACCCTGCTTCCCGTTTGACCCGTTGGTAGGGCAGTGCGACTGCTCGATAGCCAGTCCACGGCATGAGCCCTTTGAAAAAACGACTGGATTCGCGCATCGACGTGATCGCCTTCACAGCGGCTGCGTCAAGAAGAATCAACTGATCACCAGCCCCTTCCCGGAGCTGAATGGAATCCACCATCTTGTTGAACACCCGGTAGAACCACGAGGCACTCAGCACCTTCAGACGCGACTCCTGATCACGGTCATCCCGCACCGCCGACACCACCTCAGCCCCAGCGCGCCATTCCGCCACCATCGCCTCGATCAACTCAGGCGGATGCTGAAGATCGGAGTCGATCAGCACAGCCGCAGCACAGCGTTCACGCACGTGATCCAGTCCCGCGAGCATGGCGGCCTCCTTGCCGAAGTTGCGGGTGAGTTCCAGCAGGGTCACCGGAACCAACAGGCCCTGACTGCGGCGCTGTGTCAGGAAATCGCGGATCTGTTGAACAGTGGCATCCCTGGAGCCATCGTCGATCAACACCAGATGGTCCACACCAGGGACAACCAGAACCCGCTCGATGAAGCGGGTGATCACAGCTTCTTCGTTGAAGCAGGCCGCCACCACCCACACCTGCTCGCTGGCCATCAATGCGCGGTCTGCACTGTTTGAAACCGTAAGGCTCCCGGCTCAGTCATAGGCTCGGCCTGCTGACGCCCGACCAACCGCCATGGCCCAGTTCGAGAAGCTCACCGCCCCCAGCCAGGGCACACCGATCCGCTTCGAGAACGGTCAGCCCGTGGTGGCCGACAACCCGATCATTCCCTTCATCCGCGGCGATGGCACCGGCGTGGACATCTGGCCTGCGACACAAAAGGTGCTGGATGCGGCCGTGGCCCAGGCCTACGGCGGCAGCAAGAGCATCGAATGGTTCAAGGTGTACGCCGGCGATGAGGCCTGCGACCTTTACGGCACCTACCAGTACCTGCCGGAGGACACCCTCGAGGCGATCCGCGCCTACGGCGTGGCCATCAAGGGCCCCCTAACCACACCAGTGGGCGGCGGCATCCGCTCACTGAATGTGGCCCTGCGCCAGATCTTTGATCTGTATTCCTGCGTGCGGCCCTGCCGCTACTACGAGGGCACCCCAAGCCCCCATAAGCGTCCCCAGGATCTGGACGTGATCGTTTACCGGGAGAACACCGAAGACATCTACATGGGGGTGGAATGGGAAGCCGATGACGCCGTTGGCCAGGAGCTGCGCAAGCACCTCAACGAGGTTGTGATCCCTGCCAACGGCAAACTGGGCAAGCGCCAGATCCCAGAGGGTTCAGGCATCGGCATCAAGCCGGTGAGCAAAGCCGGCAGCCAGCGCCACATCCGCAAGGCCATCCAACACGCCCTGCGTCTTCAGGGCGACAAGCGCCATGTGACCCTGGTGCACAAGGGCAACATCATGAAGTTCACGGAAGGAGCCTTCCGCGACTGGGGCTACGAGCTGGCCACCACCGAATTCCGCGATGTGTGCATCACCGAGCGGGAAAGCTGGATCCTCGGCAACCTCGAGAAGGATCCCAACCTGAGCGTGCAGGCCAACGCCCGCATGATCGAGCCCGGCTACGACAGCCTCACTCCAGAGAAGAAAGCCGACATCGACGCCGAAGTGCAGGCCGTGATCGACGCCATCGGCAACAGCCACGGCGGCGGCAAGTGGAAGGAGATGGTTCTGGTTGACGACCGCATCGCCGACAGCATCTTCCAGCAGATCCAGACCCGTCCCCAGGAGTATTCGATCCTCGCCACGTTGAACCTCAACGGCGATTACATCTCCGACGCCGCCGCCGCGATGGTCGGTGGCCTGGGCATGGCCCCCGGCGCCAACATCGGCGAGAACGCCGCCATCTTCGAAGCCACCCACGGCACCGCCCCGAAACACGCTGGCCTCGACCGGATCAACCCCGGTTCGGTGATCCTCAGCGGCGTGATGATGCTGGAGTTCCTCGGCTGGCAGGAGGCCGCCGACCTGGTGACCAAGGGCCTCAGTGCCGCCATTGCCGACAAGCAGGTCACCTACGACCTGGCCCGACTGATGGAGCCCCAGGTGGATCCGGTGAGCTGCAGCGGTTTCGCCGAAGCGATCATCCAGCGCTTCTGATCACCAGAGCTGCCATTCAGGCCAGACTCAGGCGATGGCCTCTCCCACCCAGCTCCCCGGGCTTCCCGCCGGCGCAGCAGACCCCTGCGTGCACTGCGGCTTCTGCCTGCCCACCTGTGCCAGCTATCGAGTGCTGGCCAGTGAGATGGACTCGCCCCGGGGCCGCATCCATGCGCTGCGGGCGATCGAAGCCGGTGACCTGGAGCTGGATGCCACGGTGGCCAGCCATTTCGACACCTGCCTGGGCTGTTACGCCTGTGTTTCCGCCTGTCCTTCGGGAGTCCGCTACGACCAGCTGATCGAGGCCACCCGGCCCAAACTGAATCAGGCCAACCAGCGCAGCAGTTGGCAAACCAGCTTCCGCAAGCTGCTGCTGCAGGTGCTGCCCTACCCCCAGCGCCTGCGGGCCCTGCTGCAACCCTTGCGGGCCTATGCCGGCACACCGCTGCAACAGCTGGCCCGCCGCTCCGGGCTCACCCGTCTGTTCGGGCCGGAAATCGAAGCGATGGAGCAGCTGCTGCCACCCCTGGTGCCGGAGAGCTTCAGCGACCGACTGCCCCAGATCAATCCTGCCTCCGGCAAACGCCGCGGCCGCGTGGCGCTGTTGCTGGGCTGCGTGCAGCGCTGCTTCGATCCCAGCGTCAGCACCGCAACGGTGAAAGTGCTGCAGGCCAACGGATTTGAGGTGGTCATCCCAGCTGACCAGGGCTGCTGCGGGGCGGTGAGCCATCACCAGGGAGAGCTGGAACTCACGCGCCAATTGGCAACGGATCTGGTTCGGAGCATGAATGCCGTTGAGGGAGATCTGGATGCGGTGCTGGTGGCTGCTTCGGGCTGCGGCCACACGATGAAGGCCTACGGCGAGCTCCTGAACGGCAAGGCGGCCTTCCGCGCTCCGGTGTTGGATGTGCAGGAATTCCTGGCGGACCGCGGCCTTTTGGAGTCGTTCCGCGCCCAACTGCAACCACTTCCCGGCGTCGTGGCCATGCATGACGCCTGCCACATGATCCATGGCCAGGGCATCCAGGCCCAGCCCCGCCAGCTGCTGCGGGCCATCCCCAACGTTCAGCTGCGGGAAGCAACCGAGGCGGGGGTGTGCTGCGGCAGCGCCGGCATCTACAACCTGGTGCAGCCAGAGGAAGCCGCCGAACTGGGCCGAATCAAGGCCGACGACCTCAGCAGCACAGGCGCCGAACTGGTGGCCAGCGCCAACATCGGTTGCACCCTGCAGCTGCGGCGCCATCTAGGCGATCGGGCCCAGGTGCAGCATCCGATGGAACTGCTGGCCGCCTCAGCCGGCCTCCATCCGCTGCCAGGCGTCCCTCAACGTGCCAGCAACGCCGAGATTGCCGGGGAAGGTGAGAATCGGCAGTCCGCTGCAGGGTCCCGCTGACGGACGCACCAACGACAGACCCGGCAGCAGCTGCCCTTCCAGCTGCACCGACTCGAGGGCCAGACCCCGGGCCAGCAGCGTCTGGGTGGTGATGCCACCTTTGCTGAGCAGATAGCCCAGATCAGGAGCCAGGGCTGACGCGAGTCGCACCATCAACTCGGCCAGAGCGCAGGACAAGCGCCGGCCCTCCTGTTCGGAAGCACAACGCAGCTCACCGCGGCTGGTGAACAACACCGGCGTCAGACCTTGATCCAGCAGTGCCCGCAGCTGCTGCAACCAGACGCGCTCCAGATCCGCCAGCAACAGATCGGGTGTCGGCCCCTCCAGCACCCGAGCGATGCGCGGCACCGACAGTTCAACCCCTTGGCAACCCGATTCCTGCAGCAACAGCTCCAGCTGCTGATCCGCCAAGGGCACGTGGGAGCCCACCATCAGAAGGCCCGGCAGAGGCGTTCCATCGTCAGCCAACCGTCGCAACCCCGCTAAGCCCTTGGGATCAAGCGGCGGCGGGCCTGGATCCGCCAGGGCCTTCACCATGCTGGCGGCGGAACGGAACAGAAAGCGTTTCTGCCCTTGTAGGGCGCGCACCGCTGCTGCCAGAGCGGTGAGCTGCTCCTGCCGCTCGGCATCCACCACCACAGAGGCATTGCCCTGGAGCCCACGCAGACGATCGATCAACAGCGGCAGGCCTGCTGCGCAGGCGGCATCAAGCTCCCGGCCACAGATGCGCTGCACGGAAGCCGCGGCAATGGACCCATCACTCTTCTCCTCCAACCAGCGGGCCAGATCACTGCTGGTGAAACCGAACAGCCGATCCTGAGCGAACGGCGTGGTGTGCACCGGTTCCCCGTGGAGGAGATGCACCCCGTTCACGGTGGTGCGGCCCCCTTCCAAGAACGCCGGAACATGGAACGTGGCATCAAAGGGCCCGAAGGACGCCTGCAAAACCTCAGGCTCCAGCACCCCATGGCCGCGCAAGGTCGAATCCCCACGACTCACCAGCAGCACCTGATCACGGGCCAATCCCTCCCGCTGCAGCGCCTGATCCAAGGCCACCGCAATACCGCGGTTGCGTTCCGCGGCATCCGTGGGCATCAGCGCCCGGGTGTCAGCCAGCAGAAACAACAGAGGCGACGCATGACGCAGCCCCCGGCGCAGGGTGTCGACATCCCAGCGCAGCAGCAGCGGGCAACTGTGCACCGTCTGCGAGCCGGTGGGATCGTCGTCAATGACCACAACCTTCATGGCACCATCGTGCCGTGAGCCATTCCCCCGCCAGCCGCAGTGCTCTGATTGATCTGGTGCGCCAGTGGCACCAGAGCGGCACCCCCTGGAGTCCCAGTGGCCTGGGCACACGCCTGGACTGGGGTCCGCCGCTGGATCCCCGCCATGAGGTGCTCTCCTGCCGGCAGCTCAACCAGGTGATCGACCAGGCCGTAGACGATCTGACCATCACGGTGGAAGCCGGCATGCCATTGCAGGCCCTGCAGGATCTGCTGGCGGAGCAGGGGCAATGGCTGCCCATTGACTGGCCCCGAGCCGGCGCTGCCGGAAGCATCGGCGGCCTGGTGGCCCGTGGACTGGCGGGGGGACTGCGGCAGCGTCATCTGGGGGTGCGCGATCAGATCATTGGCATCGGCCTGTTGCGGGCGGATGGCGTCGAAGCCCACGCCGGTGGACGGGTGGTGAAGAACGTGGCGGGCTACGACCTGATGCGGCTGCTCTGCGGCAGCTGGGGCAGCCTGGCGCTGATCACCGAACTCACCCTGCGGCTGCAACCGCTGCGGCCCTCCCGGAGCAGCCTGCTTGTGGAAGGCGACCTGAAGGCCCAAGAGGCCTTTCGCAGCGAACTGCTGCGCTCCAGCCTGACGCCGGAACGCTGTGACTGGATCAACGGCGGCGATGGTGCCTGGCGGCTGCGGCTGGTGGTGAGCAGCGTCTCGGAGCAGGCGGTGAACGATCAGCTGAAGCAGCTCGAGGCGTTGGCGCTGAACCAACAGCTCAGCTCCGAACGCCAGGCTTGTTCCGATGCCCTCACCACACCCTTCGATGCCAGCCCCTCTGCGCAGCTGGTGCGGCTGGTGCTACCGCCGGCCCAGTTGCACCGGTTGTTGCGGGATGAGGCGATGAGGGCCCTCAAACCATGGACCTGGGAGCTGGCCGCAGGAGCCGGCTGCGGTGATGG
The DNA here is from genome assembly GCF_023630635.1 of Synechococcus sp. MU1651. Classification (NCBI taxonomy): domain Bacteria; kingdom Bacillati; phylum Cyanobacteriota; class Cyanophyceae; order Synechococcales; family Synechococcaceae; genus Synechococcus; species Synechococcus sp. MU1651. Next base: position 161,936 of record NZ_JAKUHJ010000002.1, on the reverse strand, counting down.
CTGGTGCGACGCGGCGACAGCGGATCACCAGCTGGAGGCGCTACGCCGCAGCGTGATCCGCCTCGGCGGCGAAATGACGCTGTTGAAACGCGCGGCCGAATCAACCGTGCCGGTCTGGCTTGACCGTCCTTCCCGACCGCTGATCGAAGCGGTGAAACGCCAGTTCGACCCCAAGCAGCAGCTCAGCCGCGGCCGCCTGCCGGGGGTGAATCAGGAGACGCTGTAGCGACAGGCCAGGGTCTGCATTGCACCGGCCTCGAGCACCAGTTTTCGATCACCACTCACCAGGGCCTGGCGCGGACCGGTCCAGGGTTCCAGACAAACCATTGGCCGCGGGGGCTCAGTCCAAACCACGCTGAGATCCAGCGGTGCCTGATGCTGCAGCTGCATCGTCACGCCGGTGGCGTCGTCGATCAAGCTGACAGGACCCGCAGGCCGGCAGAGGAAATCCACCCCTTCGGGCAGCCGCTTGAGCTGATCGGCGGTGGCGGCCTCCGCCATCTCCAGATGGTTGAGGCAGCGCTCCGCCAGACCCGTGAGCCGGGTCTGGGCCAGATCGCTCACGTTGAAGTAGGGGTGCAGACCAAAACTGAACGGCATGGCGGCATCACCGCAGTTGTGCACCGTGGTGGAGATCTCCAAGGCAGAGGCCACCGGGCGCAGCTCCATCTCCAAACGGAAGGGGAAGGGATACGCCTTCAGTGTTTCGTCGTTGCTGGAGAGGCTGAGGCACACACCGCACTGATCCTCGAGCAACTGAAGCTGCCAGGGAAGATCCCGGGCGAAGCCGTGCTGCTTGAGGGGATGGTCGACGCCATCCACCGGCAGCACATCCCCGGGCAGGTTTCCGCAGATCGGAAACAACACCGGAATGCCGCCGCGAATGCTTTTGCTCGGATCGGCGTAACGCTCTTGGTCGAAATACAGGATCTCCCGCCCCCCGCAACACCATCCACTCACCAGACCACCCCGCTCGGGAATGATTCGCAACCGATCACCGCTGCTGGGATGCACAAAGTCCCAGTGGGCGTAGGGGGCCGACTGCTGGGTGAGGGTCATGGGCATCCGCCGATGCGGGGTGGCTCATTCATTCACTTAGCCAGCAGATCCACATTTGTCGGTGCCGCAGCCAACTTGAGGCCCTCCAGCCATTGCAGCAACGCCGCATTCACCTGATCCGGCACCTCATCGTGGGGGCAGTGCCCGGCCTCCAGAACCACCTCGGTGGTGGCTTCAGGAGCATGGCGCTGGAAGGTGGAGCGGCGGCCGGGGGCGTTGATCCAGGGATCACGAATGCCCCAGAGCAGCAACAGGGGCGCCGTCAGTTCCGCGAAAAGCTCATCGAGGGGCTGACCGCGGGGGATATCGAAGACCGTGCGGAACACCCCGAAGGCGCCGGGATCGAGGGAGGGGCGCCGGATCGACTCCACCAGCCAATCGTCGACGTTGGTCTTGTCGACGTACACCTGATTGAGGGTGCGGCGAATCGTGGCGGGTCGGCGCAGGTTCTCGAACAACAACCGCTGCAGCACAGGACTCTTCAGCAGGGCCGTGCCGATGCTCTGGCGGGCGATGGCACCCCAGCCTTGCGGCGGTTTCTGCTCATCACTGAAGGGACCGGCGGCATTGAGCAGCACAACTCCCGCACAGTCCGATCCCAACGCGGCCCCGGCAGCAAGGGCCGCAAAACCACCGAGGGAATTGCCGGCGATCACCGTCGGACGGCCAATCCGCTCGCGCACATAGGCCACCAGTTGATCGCGCCACAGGGCTCCCCCGTAATTGAGACCCGCCGGCTTGGCACTTCTGCCGAAGCCCAGCAGATCAATTGCATGCACGGCGTGGGTCTGGGCCAACACGGGAATGTTGTGGCGCCAGTGATCGGTGGATGCTCCGAACCCATGCACCAACAGAAGCGCCGGGCAATCGGTGTTGTCCTGCTCGGGATGCTGCTGCACCGTGTGCACGGCGTGGCCGAGATGGCTCCAGGTGACGCGATCCACAGCCGGCTGCGAGGGACGCGATGCTAAGCAGCACTGAAGCGGCCTGGATGGTGAGCTACGAGTTGATGGGCGGACCGCTGGCGGACGCATCCGTCTGGCGCGGAGCTTTGCTCTGGGCCATCGCCCTTTACGTGCCGCTGAGCGCACCGCTCAGCACGTTGGAATCCAGCCTGGAAGAAGGTGGTCTTCCCGAAGCGGTGCGTCAACCGGTGCTGGTGATCAGCAGCCTGCTGCTGGCCCTCGTCACGGGCGTTGTCACCCAGCTCGGATTCAGTTGGGTCCTGGGTCCGAGCTGGGCCTCCAGCCTTGGTGTTGTGGCCGTGGGCTGGAGTGTTCTGATCGTCCTCGCCAATGCTGGAAAAGACAACTGATTCAGGAGGCACCCGCCAGAGGATCGGCAGCAAATTCGTCGGGAACCTGATTGCCGTCTTCAGGGGGCTTGTCTTTGAGGACGATGCGCAACAGCACCGGCGCCAGGAAGGTGGTGCCGATCACCATCAGCAGAATCGCCGCCTCAAGGCCAGGGCTGAGCAGCCCTGAAGCGGTGCCCAGGCCCAGGAAAATCAGGCCGACTTCGCCGCGGGGCATCATTCCCAGACCCACCACCAGATTGTTGGTCTTTTCCTTGCTGAAGATGGCCCAGCCTGCAGCCACCTTGCCGATGATCGCCACCACGAACAGGAAGGCGGCCACCACCAGGGCGGAACGGGCCCCCGGATCAGAGGGGTTGATCACTGAGAGGTCCATTCCTGCACCCACCAGCACGAAGAAGACGGTGGCGAACAAGCCAACGATGGGGGTGACCGCCGCCTGAATCTCGTGGCGATGCTTGGAGGTGCTGGCGATCAAACCAGCGGCGAAGGCCCCAAGTGCAGCCTCCAGACCAATGGCAGAAGCGACAAAACAGCTGACGGCCAGCAGCAAATAGGAACCGATCAGCTTGGCGCCGGGAGCCTTGAGCTGATCAATCACCCAGTCGAAAGCAGGGGCAGCCTTTTGGCTCAACAACAAGGCCACCACCACAAACAGAACGGCCGCCACCACCAGCTGAACGATGGGCCCGATCTCAAGGCTGCCGCCGGCCGCCAGGGACACCACGATGGCCAGGATTACGATGCCGAGGATGTCGTCGAGCACGGCGGCGCCGATCACGATCTGGCCTTCTCGGGTGCGCAGATAGCCCAGTTCACCAAAAACGCTGGCGGTGATGCCGATGCTGGTGGCCGTCATCGATGCGCCGGCGAAGATGGCTGGGATCGCATCCACGTGGAAGATCGCCATCAAGCCAAGGGTGCCGAGGGCGAAGGGCAGCACCACGCCGACCACGGCAACGCTGAAGGCCTGGGCCCCCACCGCCATCAGTTCCTCCAGCTCACTTTCAAGACCCGTGAGGAAGAGCAGGGAATAAAGCCCCAGCGTGGCCACCGCCTGCAAGGCGCCGAAGCTCTCGTTGTAGAGGGCTGGAATCTCCTCCACCGGCACATGCGAAAGGCCGGCCACCACCTCGGAGAACGCTCCGGAAAGCTGCACCTGGGTCTCCGGCGGCACCAGAAGGTGAAGGCCCGAAGCACCAATCAGCACGCCAGCAAGGAGTTCTCCAAGAATCGTGGGGAGCTCAAAGCGCACCAGCACCTCAGCGAGGGTGCGGGCCGCCACGAAGATCAGCATGAAGCGAAGAACGCCGATCAGCGTTTCCGCCAATTCGAGGTCATGACTGCTGATTTCGCTCAGCAGAGTGGGCAGCAGCATCAAGCCGGGCATGTCTCACGCTGAACCTTAATGGTGATTCCGCCGCTGAACTGTTCGCTGGATGATCCCAATTGACCGGGAATGCTGTATTAAGCGCTTTTTTTCAGGCAGCCCCAGTTGTGATGGCTACGGTCCGGGTAATTCATTGAGTTGGGCTCCGAGCACCCCTGGCCTGACGGTGATTCCACGCTCCATGGCTCGCTGAACCCCCATGACCACGTCACAACCGTTCGATCTGCGTCTGCCGACCCCCGGCTGTCACAACGACCCAGAACGCGCCGGCCTCGATGCCAAGAGCGTGTTCGACGGCATGACGGAACACCTGTTCTTCACGCTCGGCAAGCTCGCCCCCACCGCCAGCCGCCATGACCTCTACATGGCCCTGAGTTATGCGGTGCGTGATCGGCTGATGATGCGCTACCTGGCCACCACCGAAGCGATGCGGGCCCGCCCGCAGAAATCGGTGGCCTACCTATCGGCGGAATTTCTGATCGGCCCGCAGCTCCACAGCAACCTGCTGAATCTGGGAATTCAGAAGGAAGCCGAAGAGGCCCTGAAGAATTTCGGCATCGAGTCGTTGCAGCAGATCCTGGATGTGGAGGAGGAACCGGGCCTGGGCAATGGAGGCCTCGGCCGTCTGGCCGCTTGCTACATGGAATCGCTCGCCAGCCTGAAAATCCCGGCCACCGGCTACGGAATCCGCTACGAGTTCGGCATTTTCGATCAGCTGATCCGCGATGGCTGGCAGGTGGAGATCACCGACAAATGGCTCAAGGGAGGCTGGCCCTGGGAACTGCCCCAGCCCGACGAGGCCTGCTTCGTGGGCTTCGGCGGTCGCACCGAGAGTTACATCGACGACAAGGGCAACTACCGCTCCCGCTGGATCCCGGCGGAACACGCCATCGGCATTCCCCATGACGTGCCGGTGCTGGGCTATCGCGTCAACATCTGCGACCGGCTGCGGCTCTGGCGCGCGGATGCCACCGAAAGCTTCGACTTCTATGCCTTCAACATCGGCGACTACTACGGCGCCGTTGAGGAAAAGGTGGGCAGCGAAACCCTCTCCAAGGTGCTTTACCCCAACGACGGCACCGACGAAGGCCGGCGTCTGCGCCTGAAGCAGCAGCACTTCTTCGTCAGCTGCTCGCTGCAGGACATGCTGCGCAGCCTCGACAACCGAGGCCTGTCCGTGGAGGACTTTCCCAACTACTGGACGGTTCAACTCAACGACACCCACCCGGCCATCGCCGTGGCGGAGCTGATGCGGCTGCTGATCGATGATCGGCATCTGGAGTGGGACCGGGCCTGGGACATCACCTCCCGCTCCGTGGCCTACACCAACCACACCCTGCTGCCGGAAGCGCTGGAGAAGTGGGACCTCAACCTGTTCAGCAGCCTGCTGCCCCGCCATCTAGAGCTGATCTACGAGATCAACCGGCGCTTCCTGCAGCAGGTGCGGCTGCGTTATCCCGGCAACGACGCCATCCAGCGCAAGCTCTCGATCATCGATGAAGAAGGCAGCAAAGCCGTGCGCATGGCCCACCTGGCCACGATCGGAGCCCACCATGTGAACGGTGTGGCGGCGCTGCACTCCGATCTGGTGAAAACCGACCTGCTGCCTGAGTTCGCAGCGCTCTGGCCGGAGAAGTTCACCAACGTCACCAATGGCGTCACCCCACGCCGCTGGGTCGCCCTGGCCAACCCCGAGATGTCAGCCCTGCTGGATCAGCACGTGGGGCCGGACTGGATCTCCAACATGGAGAGCCTGCGCAAGCTGGAGGAGCGGCAGAACGACCAGGGCTTCCTCGAGCTCTGGGGCAACACCAAGTTGTCGGTGAAGCGCAAGCTGGCCACCTACATCCACCGCAACACCGGCGTGCTGGTGGACCCCGCAAGCCTGTTCGACGTGCAGGTGAAGCGCATCCACGAGTACAAGCGCCAGCACCTCAACGCCCTGCAGGTGATCACCCAGTACCTGCGGATCAAGAACGGCCAGACCGATGGCATGGCGCCCCGCACCGTGATCTTCGGCGGCAAAGCCGCTCCCGGCTATTACATGGCGAAGCTGATCATCCGCTTCCTCAACGGCATCGCCGACACCATCAATGCCGATCCCGACATGGATGGCCTGCTGCGGGTGGTGTTCCTGCCGGACTACAACGTGAAGCTGGGGGAGCAGGTGTATCCCGCCTCCGACCTCTCTGAACAGATCTCCACGGCCGGCAAGGAAGCCTCCGGCACCGGCAACATGAAGTTCGCCATGAATGGTGCCCTCACCATCGGCACCCTTGATGGGGCCAATGTGGAGATCCGCGAGCTGGTGGGAAGCGAGAACTTCTTCCTGTTCGGCAAGACTGTGGAAGAGATCACGGCCCTGCAGCAGGACGGCTACCGCCCTAGCGATGTGATCGCCGCACTGCCGGAGCTGCAGGAGGCCCTGCGGCTGATCGAGATGGGGCACTTCAGCAACGGCGACGGCGAACTTTTCCGCCCTCTGCTCGACAACCTCACCGGCAACGACCCCTTCTATGTGATGGCCGACTACGCCGACTACCTACGGGCCCAGGAGGCGGTCAGCCGTGCCTGGAGCGACCGGATGCACTGGAATCGCATGTCACTGCTGAATACGGCCCGCACCGGGTTCTTCTCCTCCGACCGTTCCATCGGCGAGTACTGCAAAAACATCTGGGCCGTGGATCCTCTCAATGTGGAGATCACCTGCGACGTGCGCTGAAAACAGCCACAAAAAAAGCCCTGGATCCTGTCCAGGGCTTGGAACCAAGATGCAGCGCTTCAGCTCCGATCGGGCAGATCAGGAGTCTGATGCAATAGGCGATTGAGCCGTAGACGGTCCACGTTCAACGGGTCTGGAGCCAGCTCACCGGCCAGTTCGCGGAACTTCTGCTCGATTTCCTCTGGGACGCGCACATCAAACACCCGCTCCATCAACGCCTCGATCGAGAACAGATGGGCGTTGATGTTCTCCAGATCGGCAATGGCCTGCTGGATGCCATCACCTGATTCCTCCGGCACAGGCGCGCCGGATGCTGCAGGCTTCGAAGCGCCTGCTTCGGCGGTCTGGCGGGAGCCGTGCTGCTTCTGCAGATCCTCGAGCACCCGGCCCGACAGGGTGCGGAACGACTGGAGTGCTGCCCAGTTGAGCTCCTGTTGCTGACGAAGCGTGGGGGACTCCCGGATCAGCCGGTCATGCTCCCGGTAAAACCGTTGGCAATCCGGGCACTGGCAGGGCTCTTCCGGCAATGCAGTCCCTCGCGGTCATTACCCACTATGCCACCGATCAAGCCGCCTGAGGCCCGAGATCCTCCTCGGCCTGAGGGCCATCCTCACCAGCGGTGTCGGGCAGAGGGATCTCGATGGAGGACACCACACCGATCACATCCCGCAGCCGCATCGAATCGGCGAACCAGCCCATGGCCTGTTCCGTGTCTCCGCGACGTTCCGCGTCACTGGCCTGATCTTCGTGGGCTTCCGCCAGGAGAGCAAGCCAGCACAGGCAGCGGGCCTGCACCACGGATAAATCCAGATCCGTGGGCTGGGATTCAGCAATCCGCTCACTTTCCTGCTGCACCAACAGCCGCAGACGGAGATCGTGAAGCTGGGTCATGGCACCCAAACCTGGTTGCACCAACCCTAGCGGTGGTGAACGATCTGAACACCCCACCAGATGTAGCGCTCACTACCTCTTGAGCAATTCTCACGGGGCTGGCGGGACTCGAACCCACGACCTACGGTTTAGGAAACCGTCGCTCTATCCAGCTGAGCTACAGCCCCAGACCACTGAATTATGCCCACGAGGCATGATGAGATCTGAAAGCAGGCGAGGTGGTTGCGGCCGATCTCTTTGAGTGTCGGCTGAGGAAAGTCCGGGCTCCCTGATGGCCAGGCTTGCTGGGTAACGCCCAGTGCGGGTGACCGTGAGGAGAGTGCCACAGAAACACACCGCCGATGGCCGGTTCGCCGGCACAGGCAAGGGTGCAAAGGTGCGGTAAGAGCGCACCAGCAGCATCGAGAGGTGCTGGCTCGGTAAACCCCGGCTGGGAGCAAGGCCAAGGAACGATGGCTGGCCATTGGCCCCGTTCCGTTTGAACGCGCCGCTTGAGGCCGTCGGTAACGGCGGTCCCAGATAGATAGCCACCCACCCTCCAAGGAGGCGTGAACAGAACCCGGCTTATGTCCTGCTTTCACCCCTTTTTCAGCGTTGCTCAGGAGTCCTGATGGATCCATCCCGCGCCGCAGAGCTCACCAACCTGATCCAGCGCCTCGACGCTGAGATTCCAATCAACCCTGAGCTACTCGCCTTGGTGAATCAGGCACTCACCCACGTGTCGAGCGGCCGGGCCCGCAACCTGGAACGGTTGGAGTTCCTTGGTGATGCGGTGCTGCGGCTCGCCGCCACCGAATTCATTGATCGCCACCACGCCGATCTGGCGGTGGGTGCCTGCTCCAACCTGCGGGCCCAGCTGGTCAGCGATCGCTGGCTGGCGGACGTGGGTGCAGCACTTGGCATCGAACAGCATCTGCTGCTGGGGCGGCACGCCCAGGGGGATCGGTCCGCCGAATCCAGGCTGCGAGCCGATGCCACCGAGGCTCTGATCGGTGCGTTGTACAGCGCCCTCGGCAACGTTGAAGCGATTCACCGCTGGCTCACCCCCCACTGGTGCGCCACCGCCCAGGCGGTGCTGGCAACTCCCCATCAGTTCGGCGGCAAAACAGCCCTGCAGGAGTGGAGCCAGGGCCAGGGGCTGGGACTGCCCAGATACACCACCGAAGAATGCAGCCGCCAGCACGGCGACCCCGAACGCTTCCGCTGCCGGGTGAGCATCCAAGGCCAAGGCCTAGCGGAGGCCAAAGGCCGATCCCGCAAGGAGGCCGAGCAGAGCGCGGCAACAGCAGCTCTTCAGGCCCTGGAAGGCAGCGACGCGCCACAGGCATCGCAGTGACGGGCACCCTTGCGGTGCCCCTGACGCCCGCAGCTGCTGCAGACCAGCTCCACCGACCTCTGCTGGTGATGGCGCACCCCCGACACCGTCAGGATCCCTGTGGGAATGGCAATGATGCCGAAACCCAGGAGCATCACCACTGAGGCCAGCAGCCGACCCAGTTCCGTCTGGGGCACCACGTCGCCGTAGCCGACGGTGGTTATGGTCACGATCGCCCAGTAGACGCCGCTCGCCACCGTCTGCAACTGGGAATCAGGCCGGGCGCTCTCGATTACAAAGATGCTGTAGCCGAGCACCACCTGCAGCAGGAAGACGAAGAACAGAAAGACGCCGATGGTGCGGGCACTTCCCCGCAATGCCTGCCCCAACACGCGGGCTTCATCGATGAACTTGAGCGGCTTGAACACCCGCAGGATGCGACCGAACTTGAACACCCACAGCAACAGCTCACTGCGCACCTGCGGCACGAAGAAAAAAAGCACCGCCGAAGCGTCAATCAATCCGGTGAAGCTGAACAAGTAACGGCGAGGCCTCTCCACCAAGGCCAGATGAAGGACGAAATCCGCCACAAACACCGCCAAGCAAACGTTCTGAACCAGATCGATCCAGGGCACATTGGTTTGGCGCAGGGCTGAGTTGCCCAGGGGGTCGGGTTCCAGCAAGAGGGCCAGAACACTTAGAAGAATTGCCCCAAAAATGACAGCGTTGTAAGCCTTGCCCGCGGGGGCGCTGGCTTCCAGCACCGTTGACTGCAGCCGTTGTCGCAGGCTTCAGTCAGCATCTATTGCCTTAGGCCGGCTGAAGGTCCTTTAACCGCAGGGTCACCAATTTGTCCCAGTTTCCACCTTCAAACAAAACGGCCGCACGGTCGCCGCTGATTCGCTGCACAAAGCCGGTGTAACCGTTGTAGATCGAAGTGGCATCGGCCACGGTGACAGTGGCGCCGGGGAGGATCGGAGCGGTTGCAGGCGCCATGGCTCGTTCGCGGACGGATCTGGAGCCATTATCGGCAGAGTGCGCGGCGGATGGCATGGCGGAAAGCGACGACTGGCTCAGCGTCGGCAAGATCGTGGGAGTCCAGGGGCTACAGGGGGAACTGCGGGTGAACCCCGCCAGTGATTTTCCCGAGCGGTTCACAGCGCCGGGGCCCCGCTGGCTGCGCAGCCGCAAGGGGGGTGCACCGACGGAGATCCAACTCAAGAAGGGGCGGCAACTGCCCGGCAAGTCGCTGTTCGTGGTTCGGATTGAAGGAATCGACAGCCGTAGCGCCGCCGAAACCCTTGTGGGCCAAGAACTGCTGGTGTCAGCGGATGACCGGCCCGAATTGGACGAGGGGGAATTTCACCTGCTTGATCTGCTGGGCCTGGAGGCACGGCTCGCGGCCGATGGCCCTGCCGTTGGCACCGTGAGCGATTTGATCAGCGGCGGCAACGACCTACTGGAAATCACCACATCGGAGGGCCGCAAGCTGCTGATTCCCTTTGTGGAGGCGATCGTGCCAGAGGTGCAGTTGGAGGACGGCTGGCTGCTGCTCACGCCACCGCCAGGCCTACTGGAGCTCTGACAGATCTCTCTCGGGGCATCGACAGAACCCCATAGGGCAAGCGATTCTGGGTCACCGCTCTCAGGACGTGATGGCCTCCACACCGCTGATTCCTGTGATCCTTTGCGGGGGCACCGGCACACGGCTCTGGCCGCTGTCGCGGGCGAGTTACCCCAAGCAGTATTGGCCGTTGAGCGGAGACGGCGAAGCCACATTGCTGCAGCAGACCCAACAGCGGCTCTATGGCTTGGACGCCCTGGCAGCTCCCCTGCTGATCTGCAATGAAGACCACCGCTTCATCGTGGCCGAACAGATGCGGCAGATCGGGGTCGAACCGAACGCGATCCTGCTGGAACCGATGGGCCGCAACACCGCCCCGGCGGTGACAGTGGCCGCGCTGCAGGCCACGGCCAACGGCGAAGACCCCCTGCTGCTGGTGCTGGCAGCGGATCACCTGATCCGCGATGCCGCCCAGTTCCGCCAGGCCATCGACGCCGGCCGCAAACCCGCCGAAGCGGGACGATTGGTGACCTTCGGGATCGTGCCAACGGCCCCGGAAACCGGCTACGGCTACATCGAAGCCAGCGAACCCTTCTCCCTTGGGGGACCGTCCCATGTGCCGATCAAGCGCTTCGTGGAGAAGCCCGATCAGGCCACAGCAGAGCAATTCCTGGCCACCGGCCGCTTCACCTGGAACAGCGGCATGTTCCTGTTCCGCGCCAGCGCCATGCTGGCCGAACTGGAGCGACTGGCCCCGGAAGTGGTGAGCTGCTGCCGGGCCGCTCTGGAGCAGGACACAGCTGACCTGGAATTCCATCGGCTGGAGCGGGAAGCCTTTGCCAAGTGCCCCAACGTGGCCATTGACGTGGCCGTGATGGAAAAAACGGAACTGGGCAGTGTTCTGCCACTGGATGCGGGCTGGAGCGACGTCGGCAGCTGGAGCGCCCTCTGGGAAACCTCAGAGCAAAAGGATTCCCACGGCAATGTGCTGCAGGGCCACGTGATCAGCGAAGGCAGCCGCGACTGCTATCTGCGCAGCGAACACCGCCTGGTGGTGGGTCTGGGGGTTGAAAACCTCGTGGTGGTGGAAACCGACGACGCCGTGTTGATTGCGGATCGCTCCAAGGCCCAGGAGATCAAGACCGTGGTGAAGCAGCTGGAGGCCGCCAGCAGCCCGGAGGGCAAGGCGCACCGCAAGATCTACCGTCCCTGGGGCCACTACACCGGCGTCACTGAAGGAACCCGCTGGCAGGTGAAACGGATCTCGGTGAAACCCGGCGCCAGCCTGTCGCTGCAGATGCACCACCACCGGGCGGAGCACTGGATCGTGGTCAAGGGCACCGCGATGGTGGAACGCGACGGCGAGTCGCAGCTGATCGGCGAGAACCAGAGCACCTACATTCCCCTGGGCTGCAAACACCGGCTCACCAACCCCGGCCGCATTCCCGTGGAACTGATCGAGGTGCAGAGCGGTGCCTACCTCGGCGAAGACGACATCGTTCGCTTCGACGACGCTTATGGCCGCAGCGATCTCGCCGCTGCAGCCAAAGCGGTGATCACTCCACAGTGACGCTCTTCGCCAGATTGCGGGGCTGGTCCACATCCAGGCCGCGATGGGCGGCGATGTGATAGCTCAGCAACTGCATCGGGACCACGGTGAGCAGGGGGCTGATCCACTCACTCACCTCCGGCACTGGCAGCAGTTCATCAAACAGATCGGTGTCAGGCCCCTGGGGCGCCACACCGATCAACTGCGCATCGCGGGCCTTGGCCTCCTGGGCATTGCTGAGCACCTTCTCGAACACCACACCGGGCACAGCGATCGACACCACCGGCACGCGGGAATCCAGCAAGGCGATCGGGCCGTGCTTCATCTCCCCAGCCGGATAGCCCTCGGCATGGATGTAGCTGATCTCCTTGAGCTTCAACGCCCCCTCCAAGGCAATCGGATAGTTGATTCCCCGGCCCAAGAAAATCACGTCCTGGGTATCGGCAAAGCGATGGGCCAGGGCTGCGGAACGCTGGTCGTGCAGCTCCACCAGCTGGCGCAACTGCTGGGGCAGGCCGCGCAATTCGTCCGCCAAGGCATTGATCTCAGCCGCCGGGCGAGAGCCACGGCGAGCCGCAAAGGCCATCGCCAGCCCATAAAAGGCCAGCAGCTGGCCGAGGAAGGTCTTGGTGGCCGCCACGCCCACTTCGATGCCGGCCCCGATGTCGAGGATGTGGGGCACCTGGCGCGAGAGGGAGCTCTCCGGACGGTTGGTCACCCCCAGCTGGCGGGGGGCGAAGGCCGGATCTCCATGGGCCAGACGCCGCTCCGCCTCCATCGCCAGGGCAGCCAGGGTGTCAGCCGTTTCACCGGACTGAGTCACCCCAATGGTGAGGGTGTGGGGGGCCAGCGGCGGCGGCGCATAGCGGAACTCACTGGCGTAGTGCACCGAGGTGGGAATCCCAGCGAACTGTTCCAGCAGATAGGCCCCAACCATCGCGGCGTGGCGGCTGGTGCCACAGGCCAGGATCTGAATCCGTTCAATCCCGGCGTAAAAGGCATCGTCCAACGGCAGGGCCACCGGCTGCTCCGGCGGCAGTCCCTGGGGCAGATGACGCGCCACCCACAGCTCCGCCGTCTCCGGTTGCTCATGGATTTCCTTGAGCATGAAGTGACGGAACTCACGTTTGTCAGCCACGTGGTCCACACCGCTCAGCTGGGTGGGCATGCGTTGCTGACGGGCCCCTGCGGCGTCATAAAGCTCAACGCCGAGGGGTGAGAGCAAGGCCACCTCGCCGTCTTCCATGGGAAGGATCGTGCGGGTGAAGCCCGCCAGGGCCGGCGTGTCGCTGGCACAGAGGAATTCCCCTTCCCCCAAGCCGATCAACAGGGGGGCCGCCTTGCGGGCCACCACCAGCGCCCCCGGGGCCTGATCCCAGATCACCGCCAGGGCATAGGCCCCTTCCAACTTGGGCAGCACCTGCTGCAGGGCCGCCAGCAACAGCCCACCGCCAGGGGTTCCACCTGCTGCTTGCAGCTGCTGCAGTTCCGCAGCCAGCAAGTGGGGAATCACCTCGGTGTCAGTCTCCGACTGGAATACCACCCCGGAAGCCTCCAGCTGCTCCCGCAGGACCCGATGGTTCTCAATAATTCCGTTCTGCACCACAGCCACCGCTCCATCGCTGCTGCGGTGCGGATGGGCATTGCGCTCTTCCGGCTTGCCATGGGTGGCCCAGCGGGTGTGGCCAATGCCGCATTGCCCCGGAGCACCCTCCGTGTCCACACAAGCGGTGAGATTGCGAAGCTTGCCCTTGGCCCGCAAGCAGGTCAGCTGCCCCTGGGCAGCCACCGTGGCAATCCCTGCGGAGTCATAGCCCCGGTACTCCAGCTGGCGAAGGCCCTCCAGGAGCTGGGGTGCTGCTTCTCGGGAGCCCACAAGGGCAACGATTCCGCACATACAAAAAAAGCCCGGCTGAAGCCGGGCCGAGCTTATGAGGTGAAACGGGGCAAATCAGTAGGCCAGACCCATGGAGCGGGTGGTCTCGTCGCCCAGGTAGACGCGAATGCTGAGGAAGTCGGTGGGGCAGGCGGTTTCGCAGCGCTTGCAACCGACACAATCTTCCGTTCGAGGCGAAGAGGCAATTTGGCCGGCCTTGCAGCCGTCCCAGGGCACCATCTCAAGCACGTCGAGAGGGCAGGCACGCACACACTGGGTGCAGCCGATGCAGGTGTCGTAGATCTTGACGGCGTGGGACATGTGCCCGATGCATACGAAGGCTTGCGGCAAACGTACCCGTCCTTCGCCGGTCCATGGCCAGGCCGTCACCGTTGTTAACGGCGCGGTCATTGAGAAAGGGACCACGAAGGCGTGCCCGTAAGATGCAGCGTCCCGTTGCCACGGCTATGTCCCAGGAAGCGATTCTCGAAAAGGTGCGCTCAATCGTTGCGGAGCAACTCAGTGTTGACTCCGGCGAAGTGAAGCCCGAATCCAACTTCCAGAACGATCTGGGTGCTGATTCTCTGGACACCGTGGAACTCGTGATGGCCCTGGAAGAGGCCTTCGACATCGAGATCCCCGACGAAGCCGCTGAAGGCATCACCACCGTCGGCGACGCCGTCAAATACATCGAAGACAAACAGGCCTGAGCAACGCAATGGTGGATGGTCTCCATCGCGTCGTCATCACCGGCCTCGGCGCGGTCACACCGATCGGCAACACGGTTCAGGATTATTGGGACGGCCTCACCTCCGGTAGAAACGGAGTGGAGGCCATCACCCTGTTCGATGCATCCGAACACGCCTGTCGCTTTGCGGCGGAGGTGAAGGATTTCGATCCGTCCGGCTTCATCGAACCGAAGGAAGCCAAGCGCTGGGATCGGTTCTGCAAGTTCGGCGTGGTGGCTGCCAAACAGGCTGTTGCCCATGCAGGCCTTGATATCAACGACGAGAACGCGGATCGAATTGGCACGATCATTGGCTCTGGCGTCGGCGGCCTGCTGACGATGGAGACCCAAGCCCACGTGCTTGAGGGTCGTGGGCCGGGACGGGTGAGCCCGTTCACGGTGCCGATGATGATTCCCAACATGGCCACGGGCCTCGCTGCCATTGCCCTGGGCACCAAGGGACCCAGCTCCGCCGTGGCTACCGCATGCGCTGCCGGCTCCAATGCCGTTGGCGATGCCTTCCGTCTGCTCCAAATGGGCAAAGCCGACGCGATGGTGTGCGGTGGCGCCGAATCGGCGATCACTCCCCTGGGAGTGGCCGGCTTCGCCAGTGCCAAGGCCTTGTCGTTCCGTAATGACGACTCGGCTACCGCCAGCCGTCCATTCGACAAGGAGCGCGATGGCTTCGTGATCGGTGAAGGTGCCGGCGTGCTGGTGCTCGAAACCCTCGAGCACGCCCAGGCCCGTGGCGCCACGATCCTGGGTGAAGTGGTGGGTTATGGGATGACCTGCGACGCACACCACATCACCTCCCCCACACCCGGCGGCGTCGGTGGCGCCGAGGCGATGCGCCTTGCCCTGGCCGATGGCGGCATTGATCCATCCGAGATCGACTACGTCAACGCCCACGGCACCAGCACCCCGGCGAACGACAAAAACGAAACCTCGGCGATCAAAAGCGCCCTGGGTGAACGTGCACTGCAGATTCCGGTGAGCTCCACCAAATCGATGACCGGTCACCTGCTGGGTGGTTCTGGTGGCATCGAGGCTGTGGCCTGCGTGCTGGCGCTGCAACACGGCGTCGTGCCTCCCACGATCAACCACACCACACCGGATCCCGACTGTGATCTGGATGTCGTGCCCAACGAGGCGCGGGATCAGACACTGGGAACTGTCTTGTCCAACTCCTTCGGCTTCGGCGGCCACAACGTCTGCCTGGCTTTCAAACGCGCCAGCTGAGCCTCCGCGCTCACGTCGTGCGTCAAAATCGCTCCAACTTTTCCTCTTAACACCATGGTCGCTGCGCCCGCGTCACTCGACACGCTCTGCATCAACAGCATTCGGATGCTGGCTGTCGACGCCATCAACAAGTCCAACAGCGGCCACCCCGGCCTGCCGATGGGCTGCGCACCCATGGGTTACGCCCTCTGGGACAAGTTCCTCAAGCACAACCCCAAGAACCCCAAGTGGTTCAACCGCGACCGATTCGTGCTCTCCGCCGGTCACGGCTGCATGTTGCTCTACGCGCTGCTGCACCTCACCGGATACGACTCGGTCTCCATTGAGGACATCAAGCAGTTCCGCCAGTGGGGCTCCAAGACTCCTGGCCACCCCGAAACCTTCGAGACCCCTGGCGTTGAAGTGACCACCGGCCCCCTGGGTGCAGGCATCTCCAACGCCGTGGGCCTGGCCATTGCTGAATCCCACCTTGCGGCCAAGTTCAACAAGGCCGACGCCACCGTGGTGGATCACTACACCTACGTGATCATGGGCGACGGCTGCAATCAGGAGGGTGTGTCCTCCGAAGCTGCCTCCCTGGCCGGTCACCTGAAGCTGGGCAAGCTGATCGCCCTGTACGACGACAACAGCATCACCATCGATGGACGCACTGATGTGTCCTTCACCGAGGACGTGCTGAAGCGCTACGAGGCCTACGGCTGGCACGTGCAGCACGTGGCCGAGGGCAACACCGATGTTGATGCCATCGCCAAGGCGATCGAGGCTGCCAAGGCTGTGACCGACAAGCCGTCGATCATCAAGGTGACCACTACCATCGGCTACGGCTCCCCCAACAAGGCCGACACTGCCGGTGTGCACGGTGCTGCTCTGGGCGAGGAGGAAGCAGCCCTGACCCGTCAGCAACTGGGTTGGGACTACGCCCCCTTCGAAATTCCCCAGGACGCCTACGACCAGTTCCGCCAGGCCATCGACCGCGGGGCCAGCCTCGAGGCCGAGTGGAACCAGACCCTGGCCACCTACCGCACCAAGTACCCCAGCGAAGCCGCCGAGTTCGAGCGGATGCTGCGCGGCGAGCTGCCCGAGGGTTGGGACAAGGACCTGCCCACCTACACCCCTGAAGACGGTGGTCTGGCTACCCGCAAGCACTCCCAGATCTGCCTAGGTGCTCTGGGCCCCAACCTGCCCGAACTGATCGGCGGCTCCGCCGACCTCACCCACTCCAACTACACGGACATCAAGGGTGAAACCGGCTCCTATCAAGCCAGCAGCCCGGAGAAGCGCTACCTGCACTTCGGTGTGCGTGAGCACGCCATGGCAGCCATCCTCAACGGCATCGCTTATCACAACAGCGGCTTGATCCCCTACGGCGGCACCTTCCTGGTCTTCGCCGACTACATGCGTGGTTCCATGCGCCTGTCGGCCCTGAGCGAGCTGGGCGTGATCTACGTTCTCACCCACGACTCCATCGGTGTCGGCGAAGACGGCCCCACCCACCAGCCGATCGAAACCATCCCCTCCCTGCGGGCGATGCCAAACATGCTGGTGTTCCGCCCTGGCGACGGCAATGAGACCAGCGGTGCTTACAAGGTGGCGATCCAGAACCGCAAGCGCCCCAGCTCCCTCTGCCTCAGCCGCCAAGGCATGGCTAACCAGGCGAACTCCTCGATCGACAAGGTGGCCCTGGGTGGTTACGTGCTGGAAGACTGCGCTGGAACTCCCGATCTGATCCTGATCGGCACCGGCACCGAACTGGACCTCTGCGTCCAGGCCGCCAAACAGCTCACCGCTGAAGGCAAGAAGGTGCGCGTGGTCTCCATGCCCTGCGTCGAGCTGTTCGACGAGCAGACCGACGCCTACAAGGAAGAGGTGCTCCCCAACGCCGTGCGCAAGCGCATGGTGGTGGAAGCCGCTGAATCCTTCGGCTGGCACCGTTTCATTGGCCTGGATGGCGACAGCGTCACCATGAACCGCTTCGGCGCTTCCGCCCCCGGCGGCACCTGCCTCAAGGAATTCGGTTTCACGGTGGAGAACGTGGTGGCCAAAGCCAAGGCCCTGCTCGGCTGATCGCCAGAACACTTCAATAACAAGGCCTCCTGCCTCGGCAGGGGGTCTTTTTTTATGCCACCAACCCGACTAATGGCCCTACACCAAAAAGCCCGACGTCCTAACGGACGTCGGGCCAAGATCTTATTGCAAGCAGGCAATCAGTCGGCTTTGTCGAGTTTGACCGGCGTCAGCTCTGCAGCGCCGGTGTTTGCTTCGAGCACCTTTTCAAGACCTTCGAGATCTTCATCAGTGATCTTGGTCTGCATCGGGCAGTGCTTCGGTCCGCACATGGAGCAGAACTCAGCCTGCTTGTAGATGTCAGCCGGCAGGGTTTCGTCGTGATACTCCTTGGCCCGCTCAGGATCCAAGGACAGCTCAAACTGCTTGTTCCAGTCGAAGTTGTAGCGGGCGCGGCTGAGCTCGTCATCACGGTCACGGGCGCCGGGGCGATGGCGGGCGATGTCTGCAGCATGGGCAGCGATCTTGTAAGCGATCAGGCCTTCGCGCACATCCTCAGCATTGGGAAGACCGAGGTGCTCCTTCGGCGTCACGTAACAGAGCATCGCCGTGCCATGCCAACCGGCCATCGCCGCACCGATCGCAGAGGTGATGTGGTCGTAACCGGGAGCAATGTCGGTGACCAAGGGACCGAGCACATAGAAGGGTGCTTCGCTGCACTCCTCCATCTGCTTCTTCACGTTGAACTCGATCTGGTCGAGGGGAACGTGGCCGGGACCCTCCACCATCACCTGCACGTCGTGCTTCCAAGCGCGACGGGTCAGTTCACCGAGGGTGTGCAATTCAGCCAGTTGAGCAGCATCCGATGCATCGTGCTGGCAACCGGGACGCAGCGAGTCGCCAAGGGAGAAGGTGCAGTCGTAGCGCTTGAAGATCTCGCAGATGTCATCAAACCGCGTGTAGAGCGGGTTCTGACGGTGGTGATACAGCATCCATTGAGCCAGGATGCCGCCGCCGCGGCTGACGATGCCGGTGATGCGGCCTTTCACCTTGGGAAGGTGCTCAATCAACAGGCCAGCGTGGATGGTCTGATAGTCGACGCCCTGCTGACAGTGCTTCTCGATGATGTGGAGGAAATCGTCCTCATCGAGCTTCTCGATCGATCCGTGGACGCTCTCAAGAGCCTGATAAACAGGCACGGTGCCGATCGGAACGGGGGATGCACCGATGATCGCGGTGCGCACCTCATCGAGGTTGACGCCGCCGGTGGAGAGATCCATCACGGTGTCGGCGCCGTACTTCACCGCCAACTTCAGCTTCTTCACCTCCTCAGCCGCATCAGACGCATTCGGAGAGGCGCCGATGTTGGCGTTCACCTTGCACTTGCTGGCGATGCCGATCGCCATCGGCTCCAGATTGGTGTGGTTGATGTTGGCCGGGATGATCATTCGCCCCCGGGCCACCTCTTCCATCACCAGCGATTCGGGCAGGTTCTCCCGCTTCGCCACATGGGCCATTTCTTCGGTGACCACTCCCTGACGGGCGTAATGCATCTGAGAGACGTTGGCCTGACCCTTACGGGACTCAACCCAGGAAGCGCGCATGATCTGAGGTGCGACGGACAGCCCAGGGGTCGACGTTTGGCCGTGGATCACGCTCAAGCACTTCCCTGCGCCGGCATGACCCGGAATCAGGTTCGGAGGGTGTGATCTCAGTCTGGGTTCATGGGAAAACCCGGACACCCCTAGTGATGTTTGAACGCTAGCAAGCGTTGCTCAACAACCCTTCAGCTGACCTGCAAACCATTGAGCACCGCAGCCACCACCCGGTGGTCGCTGTCCTGCTGCAGAGATTGCAACAAGCCTCTGGCCTGCACCGCGATGGAATCGGTACCCCCCTCCCGAACGATCCGACTGAGAATTTCAGCCCCACTCACCCGCACGGTGCCATCGGCATCAGCGATTGCCATGGTTGCCAACTCCAGCAACCAAGCCAAATCAATATCAGGTTGTTCCGCCAAGGTGGACAGAATGCTGCAGCGCACCAGCCAGGCTGCATCAGCTTCAAAGGCCGAACGCAGAAAAGGCCAGGCCCGCTCCACTCCGTAGCTGGCCAAAGCATTGGCTGCCTCGGCCCGCACATTGGGGTCTTCATCGGCGGTGATCAACGCACTCAGCACAGTCCAGCCCTGTTCGGTGCGCTTGTAGCCCAATCCATTGCAGCTCAAGGAACGCACTAGAAAGGGCTTCTGCTCCGTGCCCAGCACCAGCAACGGCACAGCCTCAGCATCCGAGCAATGGCGGAGCTTTG
Organism: Synechococcus sp. MU1651; assembly: GCF_023630635.1. NCBI lineage: Bacteria > Bacillati > Cyanobacteriota > Cyanophyceae > Synechococcales > Synechococcaceae > Synechococcus > Synechococcus sp. MU1651. The sequence goes on along the minus strand of NZ_JAKUHJ010000002.1, from coordinate 141,975 downwards.
TGATCGCCGGCATCGCCTGAACCGGATCCCCACTGGCAATGGCCTGGCGGACCTCCTCGAGATCAGGGCGTTGCGGATCGGTTTCGTTCATGGGTTGCTGCCAGGGGTGCGCGCCCGTTGAAGATCGGCCAACAGCCTGGCGCGGCGGCGCTGCCGACCGAGAGCACTGCTGATGATCAAACCCGAACCCACCAAGATCGCGGGCAACACCTGCACCCGGTCCTTGCCTTGGCGCTGGTTGGTAGCCAGCAATGCGAGCAGGATCAGCAATGGAGCCCCGAGGGAAACCCAAATCACCGCACGACGTTGGTTCATGCCGAGGTGTTCTCCGTGATCCAGGCCAGCACGGTGGCCGTGAGAACCGCAATGCCAACCCCGAGGGCACCTTCCTCCAGTGCGAACGCTCCGTTGTGCAGCGGCGCACACCCCTCGGGCCCGGCCACGCCCAGCCGCACCATCATTCCCGGCACATCCCGAAGCAGCTCAGCAAAGTCTTCCGCCCCCAGGGAAGGCTGCTCCACCGGCAGCACCTTGTCGCGCCCCAGACACTCCACCGCACAACGTTCGAGCAAGGTCGTGAGCTGCGGATCGTTGTGCACCGGTGGCGCTATGCAGCGGTAATTCACCACTGCCGTACCCCCTCCACTGGCACAGATCCCCTGCACCGTCTCATCGATCCAAGCCGGCAGCTGGGCGTGCTGCTTCAGATCCAGGCAGCGCACCGTACCCAGCAAGCGCACCTGATCGGCAATCACGTTGAAGGCGCGACCGCCCTCCACTTTGCCGAAACTGATCACCACCGGCTGCAACGCATCCAAGCGGCGGGCGATGGTCTGCTGAAGCTCTGTGATCACCCGAGCCGCCAGCCAAACAGCATCCACCGACTGGTGGGGACGGGCGCCATGGCCACCCTGACCCTGAACAAAGATTTCCAGCTCACCGGCCGCCGCTGTAAGACAACCCCGCCGTATTCCCACCGTGCCCACCGGCAGATTCGGCACCACATGCACGCCGTACAAGGCATCAAGGCCTTCCACCGCCCCCGCATCCCGCATCCACACCGCCCCCTGGGCCAACTCTTCGGCGGGTTGAAACAGCAGCCGCACTCGAGCCCCTAAGTGGGGCTCCTGAGCCAGCAAGCGCGCGACACCAAGGCCCGTGCAGGTGTGAAGGTCGTGGCCACAGGCATGCATCAGGCCCTGGCGGGTGGAGGCATAGCTCAGCCCGGTGCGCTCCTCCACCGGAAGCGCATCCATGTCCACCCGCAAACCCACCGTGGGGCCGTGATCAGGCCCCAACTCGGCCACCACGCCCGTGCGGCCAACTCCCTCACGAACCCGCCAACCCAGCTGACGCAGTTCACCGGCGACCAGAGCAGCCGTCTGATGTTCCTCACCGCTGAGCTCAGGGTGGGCATGCAGATGCCGGCGCAGCTGCAGCAGCTCAGGCAGCTCCCGGCTGAGTCGATCGGAAAGGGACGCCGCTTGGGTCATCTCAGGACGCCTCCAAGGCCAGGAACGCCATTAGATCCGCCGTCGGCTGCGGTGGCCAGCGGCGCACCTGCTCCAGCCAATCGGCCTGGCGGTAACGCTGATCCAGGCCGGCCGCCGCGGCCCAGTGGCTTTCGGCTTCACCACTGGATCCTTCGCGCCAGAGCAGGCCACTGAGGGCCGCCCGAGCATCGGCAAACAAGGGATAGCGACGGATCAGTTTGCGCAATTCCGCCTCCGCCCATTCGAGATCCCCTGCTTGCCAGGCCGCCAGCGCCTCGCTGGAGCGGGCCATGGCGAAGCCGGGGCGGGCAAGAGCAGCCTGGCCATAAAGCTCTCGCGCCAAAGGCCAGTCCCCTTGCGAGCCACGCACATTGGCCAGGTTGTAGAGGGCTGAGGCATCTTGCGGATCGCGCTCCAGAATCCAGAGATAGTCGTCCGCTGCCGCGGACCAGTCCTGAAGCGCTTCCTCCGCCGTGCCCCGGTTCAGATGGGGGTCGCTTTCCTCCGGCGCCAGCGCAATCGAGGCGCTCTGATCGTCGATGGCCCCGGAAGGATCACCCAGAGCGAGACGCACATTGCCGCGGTTGCTCAGCGCTGCTGCATCGTCTGGAGCCTGCTCCAGAAAGCGGTCCCAAAGGGGCAACGCCTCCACAAAATCCCCCTGACGGCTTACCGTCAGCGCCTGCTCATAAAGCCCCTGCAGGTCGAGGGCCTGCACTGGCATGGCCAGCACCAGACTCATCAACAGGACGAGAAACCGGTTCATGCCGCCTCGGCCAGATGACTGCGGGCCGCATCCGTGACCATGCGTCCTCGGGGGGTGCGCATCAGCAACCCCTGTTGCAACAGAAACGGCTCCACCACGGTCTCCAGGGTGACGGGATCGTCGCCAAGGGCCGCCGCCAGAGTCTCCAGGCCCACCGGGCCACCACCGTGGTGGTCGATCAGCAGCTGCAGCAAACGCCGATCGCTGGCATCGAGGCCCCGATGATCCACGCGGTGCAGGCTCAGGGCCTCTCCCACCAGGGCCTGATCAATGGCTCCACCACTACCGCCACGCACGCTGGCCACATCACGCACCCGGCGCAGCAGGCGGTTGGCAATCCTGGGCGTACCGCGGCAGGAGGCGGCAATGCTGCTGCGGGCCTGCGGTGTGAGGGTGACCCCGATCAGCCCGGCGGTGCGCTCAACGATCGCTTCCAGGTCGTCCTGGCCGTAAAACTCCAACCGCTGGATCAGGCCGAACCGGTCCCGCAGCGGGGAGCTCAGCGATCCGGCGCGGGTGGTGGCCCCCACAAGGGTGAAGGGCGGCAAGTCGAGGGAACGGGTTCGTGCTGTGCTGCCCTTGCCCACGGTGAGATCGAGGCGACGGTCTTCCATCGCCGGATAAAGCAGCTCCTCCGCCACCCGGCTCAGACGATGAATCTCGTCAATGAACAGCAGATCACGGGGCTGCAGGTTGACCAACAAGCCAACGATGTCGCGCGGGCGTTCCAAGGCCGGTGCACTGGTGACCTTGCACTGCACCCCCATCTCTTCGGCCAACACCATGGCCATGGTGGTTTTGCCCAAACCCGGCGGGCCATAGAGCAACACATGATCGAGGGCATCGCCGCGGCCAAGCGCCGCTTCCACCGCAATGCCCAGCACCTGCTTGAGCTCGCTTTGGCCGATGTAGTCGTTCAGGCGCTGGGGCCGAAGCTTGTCTTCCGGCCGACTCACCACCTCTTCAGGTGCCGGCTGGGGGTCCACCAGCGCTTCAGGGCGGCGTGGTGGCTTGCGACCGGAGCTGGAGGAGACAATCGCCATGCGGGCAGGGTACCCAGACCTGGATAGGGTCGGAAGACGCAGCCGCAGCCATGGCCAAGGGAGGAGCGAAAAAAGCAGCCGCAGCCGCGGCACGGGCCGCCGCCAATCGGATGCTGGCGGACAACCGGCAGGCACGGCACCAGTACGAGATCCTCGAAACCCTCGAAACCGGCATCGAGCTGGTGGGCACCGAGGTGAAGTCGATCCGCAACGGCAAGGCCAACCTGCGCGATGGCTTCTGCCTGATCCGCAATGGAGAGCTGCAGTTGCACAACGTGCACATCTCACCCCACACCCACGCCGGCAGTTACTTCAACCACGACCCACTGCGCACCCGCAAACTGCTGGCCCACCGCCGTGAGATCGACAAGCTGCGCGGTTTGGTGGATCAAAAAGGGCTCACGCTGATTCCCCTCAACATTCACCTCAAGGGGTCCTGGATCAAGCTCACCATCGGGCTGGGAAAAGGGCGCAAGTTGCACGACAAGCGCGCCGCCGAAAAGGAAAAGCAATCCAAGAAGGACGTGAAAGCAGCGATGGAGCGCTACTGATCGAGCGGGTTCGCCCGACAGGACAGGGTGAACAGACTCGAAGAGACCCCTTCGTTGGTGACCAGGACCTGCAGCGGCGAGCCCGCCTCCGGAGCAATCCGAGTCACCCGAAGCGGACCACGCTCCGCCTCCACCTGCCCATTGACGCCGAAAACCATCATCTGCATCAGCGGTGTGCCGTTGATGCCCAGGGCCACGGCATCACCTGCTGGAGCCTCCACCAGCACCAAACGCGCGCCACCAGGAGGGATCGGCAATGACGTGATGGCGGGTTCAAGCGGGCGCGCTTTGAGACGCACGATCTCAACGTCATCAAGGCTCTGAATCGCCGCTGCAATCCAGAGCTGAAGAAAGGGGTTGGCGGGTTTGCGGCCACGCATGGTGACCGGCAGCAGATCCTGGGCTCCAGCACTCACCAGATGCTCCACGACCCGCGGATGAACGCCCTGTTTCAGCAGCGCCTCACGCGGCTGCTGCCAGTCCGCTGCCTTCAGACGCCCCAACTGAGCCCGAATCGCCGGCGGCAGCAAGGCAATCCGAGCCAGCCATTGCTCAGCCAGCTCGGTCCAGACCCTGCGGTACGGCGCATCCTGCTGCGGCTCCCTTCTGAGCTGGCTGGCATCCACAAGTTCGACAAACCAGCCGCGATCCACTTGAAGCGCCCGCAGCCGGCTGAGCAATTGCTGGCGTTGATCCAGCTCCGCCGACGGCAGGCTGTCGGATGGGGCTGAAGTCGCCCCCTCCCTACCGGTGAGAGATGCCCTATCTGCGGTGGAACTGCGCGGGAGCAGAAACCAACCGATGGCGGAACCCACCAGAGCCGACAAAGCCAGCGCGATCACCACGGGCCAGAGGCGACCTTCCGCTCCCTGCTCGCGAGCTAGCGCACGACTGGTTCGCACCGACACGCCAGGCTCCGGTTCGGACGCGGGCAACGCCACCTCCTCCAGCGCCTTCAGCACCTCGGAGGCCTGGCTGAAACGCCGCTCCGGTTCTTTCGAGAGCAGGCGCTCCAGCACCTGACGGAATCCTGCGTCCAGCTCGAGGTGTTCCGGCCAGCCGCCGTCCTGACCTGCGATCCCGCCCAGCAACGCCACAGCGGTCACCCCCAGGTCGTGCAGATCGCTCCAGGCAGCATCCGGCTCTGTAGCTCCCTGCCGCTGCAGCCGGCCACCGTCCAGCAGCACCGGTAAGCCATCGCCGCGGCGACGCAGCAATTGGCGGGGATTCAGATCACCGTGCACCAAGCCGCAGCCATGCAACAGCGCCAGCACCGGCAGGATCTGGCGCAACAACAGCAGCACCTCGGCGGCAGCGAAGCGCCTCTGCCGCAACAGCACGTCGTAGCTGACACCGTCCTGCCAGTCGCGAATAAGCCAGACAGAGCCATCCAGCTCCAACAGCTCGCCGCAGCGGGGCACTTGGGGATGGAGCAGGGCCTGCAACTGCGGCCACAGCGCCTGCTGCCGCTTCTGGGACTCCGGGGTCTGCAGTTGTCGAATGGCCACCGGCAGATCCCCGGCCATCACATCCACCGCACGCCAGAGCGAACCACGAAAGGGATCGGGCCCGCTCAGCCGCTCCTCCAGGCGGTAACGCTCCACCAACACCGTGCCGGAACCGCTCAAGGGATTCAGCCGCATCGATGAGCAGATGGTACCGATCGCTCTGGATCTGCTTTTGCCGGCAAACTGAGCCAAGAGATTGCGACGAGGAGCTCAGGCGGGATGAAATCAGACGAACGGCGTCAGGCCATCAAAAGGCAGCGTGAGCAGCTGATCCAAGACCTGGAGGCGGTCTACATGGCGGCCTTCGATCGCCTGGGAGAACTGGAAGGCGAAGTGGGAGAAGTGAAAGCAGCGCAACTCACCCAGATGATCCTCAACTCCAAAACCGCCGCAATCGAGCCCCTGGAGAAAGAGATCGAAAAACCGGTGATCACCACCCCTGGCGAGGCATGAGCAGCTGGCTGGAGCAGTTGGAGCGGGAGCTGGACGCCCGTCTCTCCGCCTTTCTGCGCAACAACCCCGTCCAGGAGCACCTGTTCAGCGAACAGCACCTGAAGGATCGGGCGGCAGCCCTGCAACGGCAACGCCAGCAACTGCAGGGCGAGGCGAAGCAACAACGCCAGCAGCTGCTGAGGCTGGCCGAGGACGTGCGGGCCTGGCGCAGCCGGGTGGAGCGGGCCAGGACCGCCGGCGCAGCCGATCTGGCCGGGCGCGCCGAACAACACCTCACCAGCCTGATGAACCAGGGCCGCGCCCTCTGGGCCGACCTGGAGGATCTGGGACGCCGCTTCAACGAGGTGGAGCGGCAGTTGCAGGAGCTTCAACAGCAAAAGCAAACGCCCAGCCCCTCAATACTGGAGAAGGACTGGGCGTTGTTTGAAGCGGAACAGGAGCTTGAGCAGCTGCGCCGTGACGCTGGGCTGAATTAAATCAGGCCTTGGGAGCGGGGGGCTCCAGGCTGACACCCTCGGGCGGAGGTGTGGGATCCGGATCGGCGATCAGCATGTGCTGCAGCACGATTTCCGGGCGCTCACTGTCGCGCCAGCGGATGCGGTAAGCAGGCATCTTGGTGCCACGGCTGGTGGTCTGCTCCACCGGCTCCATCACCCATCCCCGGCGGGAACGGCCCTGGGGATTCCGCTTGACCACGGCATCAGCGTGCTTGAAGCGAAATCCGACGCGTTCTCCACTCATGGGGATAGGACCATGCCACTCGTCCCATTATTCCACTGAGGGTGGTTCTCCCTTGCGGGACTCCGGCCGCAGCAGCGGGAAGGCGATCACGTCCCGAATCGAAGGGCTGTCGGTGAGCAGCATCACCAGCCGGTCGATGCCGATCCCCAGACCTCCGGTGGGGGGCATGCCCACCTCGAGGGCCGTGACAAAGTCCTCGTCCAACCCCTGGGCCTCCAAATCACCCGCCGCCTTGCGCGCCTGCTGGGCCTCCAGGCGCTGGCGTTGATCGACGGGATCGGTGAGCTCACTGAAGGCATTGGCGTGCTCACGGCCGACGATGAACAACTCAAAGCGTTCCACCAAGCCGGGCTTGCTGCGATGGGGCCGGGCCAGGGGCGAAATCTCCACCGGGTAATCGGTGACGAAGGTGGGCTGAATCAGGGTCGTCTCCACCGCTTGCTCAAAGGCCTCATTGAGCAGACGGCCCACGGAGTCGGCCAGCTCAGGCGCATGCAGACCCTTGGCGGTCATCGCCGCAGCCGCCTCATCCCGGCTGCTGAAGCTGTTGAAATCAAGCCCCGTCGCATCCTGCACGAGCTCGTGCATCGTCGCGCGCCGCCACGGCGGGGCCAGATCGATCTCGGTGCCCTGATAGGTGATGGTGGTCGTGCCGCAGACCTCCTGGCACACCGCGCTGACCATCTGCTCGGTGAGCTCCATCATCCCGAGGTAATCGCTGTAGGCCTGATAAATCTCAACCGAGGTGAACTCGGGGTTGTGGCGGGTGCTGACCCCTTCATTGCGGAAAATCCGGCCCAGCTCATACACCCGCTCAAAGCCGCCCACCACCAGGCGCTTGAGGTGCAACTCGGTGGCAATCCGGAGGGTGAGGGGCAGATCGAGAGCGTTGTGGTGGGTCTCGAACGGCCGGGCGTCAGCGCCACCGGGTTCGCTCTGCAGCACGGGGGTCTCGATCTCGAGAAAATCACGCTGATCGAGCCAGCGACGAATGCCGCTCACCAGGCGGGCCCGGCGCCTGAAGGTCTCACGGCTGTCGGGGGAGACCACCAGATCCAAATAGCGCTGGCGATAGCGCTTCTCCACGTCGGCCAATCCATGCCACTTGTCGGGAAGGGGCTGCAGCGCCTTGGTGAGCATGCGCCAGTCGCTCACTTTCACCGACAGCTCGCCGCGGTCAGTGCGACGCAGGGTGCCGCTCACCCCAAGCCAATCGCCGCTGTCCACCAGTGAGGTGATCTGTTTGAACCAGCCTTCCTGCTGGGCCTCCAGGCCCGCCTTCTCCAGGAACAGCTGGATGGAGCCCGTTTCATCGGCCAGGGTGAAAAAGGCCAGCTTTCCCATCACCCGGCGGGTCATCACCCGTCCCGCCACGGAAACGCTGACGTCCCGCTCTTCGCCCTTGGGCAGATCGGCATGGGTCTCCTGCAGCTCGGCCATGCGATGGCTGGGGCTGAAGGTGAGGGCATAGGGGCCCTGCCCCAGCTCTTCCAAGGTCTTGGCCTTTTCCAGACGGGTGTCGCGCAGCTCAGACACAGCAGCAGGTCAGTCGGGCGCCATCCTGCCCGCCCGCGGGTTGATCAACCGGCAGCGGAGGCCTCACCCATGCGCTGGGAGGCATAACCAATGCCTCGCACCGTGAGGATCAACTCTGGATTGCGAGGGTCAGGCTCCAGTTTTCCGCGCAACCGCGCCACATAGACATCGACCACGCGCAGATCGGCGGCACGGCGAGGGGGATAACCCCAGAGCTGCTCCAGAATTTCGGCCCGGGGCACCACATGGCCGGGGTCGCGGAACAGCAACTCCAGCAGGCTGAATTCCGTGTAGGTGAGGTTGATACGCTCCGAACCCCGGGTCACCTGGCGTCGGTTGGTGTCCACCACCAGATCACCGAGCCGCAAAACGCCTTGCCCCGTGGGCAATTCACGGCTTTCAACAACCGCATTGCCCCGGCCCACGCGACGCAGAATCGTGGCGATGCGTGCCTCGAGTTCCTTGGGGCTGAAGGGCTTGGGCAGGTAGTCGTCTGCGCCCAGATCAAGACCGGCCACCCGCTCGGAGATCGCTTCAACCGCGGAGAGGAAAATGATCGGCACGCATGATTCGGCACGCAGGCGGCGGCAAACAGCAAAACCGTCCAGCTTGGGCAGCATCACGTCGAGCACCACCAGGTCGGGGGACTCGTTGTGGAACATCTCCAGGGCCTGCTCACCGTCCTCAGCGCAGATGACGCGGTAGCCCGACAACTGCAGGCGCATCACCAGAACGCGCCGGACTGCAGCCTCGTCATCAACGACGAGAACGGTCGCTTTCGGTTGTGAGGGCAGGTCGCCCGTCATCCGAATCAAACCCTTAACGAGCTGCAACCTTACTGGTCAGGGCCTGGACACCGATGCAAACACCCTGGCGCGCAGCCGGTTTACCGATTGTTTTAAGAATTGCCGGCGGCCTCGGGCCAGCGCGAACGGGCATAACGGTTCCATTCCGACGCCGCAGCTGTTAAGGCCTGCTCAGGGCTGATCTGGGCCAACATCGCCCGCTGCATCTGGGTGTAAAGGATCTTCTGCAGGCGCTTGATCCCCGGCAGCGCCGGTACCAACACCCTGGCCCGGTCCAACGTGCTGGCCGACAACAAACGGGCCTGGCGAATCTGGCGCTCCGCGGTGGTCGCGGGCTTCTCCTGCTCCAACGCTTCACGCACCCGGGCCAAGGCCTCCAACGACGACGGCAGCACCCGAGCCTCGGCAGCGAAGCGCGCCTGTTGATCGGCATTGGTCAGAAACAGCGCCAGATCCAAGGCCTCTTGGCCGCGCTGGCTCTGACGCGGCACCGCCAACGTCATCAAGGCCACATTGGCTGTGCCATCTGCACCGGTCACCGGGGGATGGGGCTCCGTCACCGCGGCCACCCCTGGCGCATTGGTCTGAATGCTGCGCAGGAATTCCGCCCCCGTGGCCGCCAGGGCCAGATCACCGCTCTGGAACAACTCGATTGCCCGGCGTTGGCCCTGACTCACCACCTCCCGAGGCAGCAGCCCCTCCCGGTAGAGATCACTCCAGAAACGAAAGGCCCGGCGCCCCTCAGAACTGTCGAAGGCGGCCCTGCGTTGGGAATCCAGCAGGGTCACTCCCATCTGCACCAGGGTTTCCAGGAGCTCAGCTGAGTCATCCGGAACGGTGGTGAGGAACAGGCCGTAACGGCCCGTGCGCTCGCGGATCCGACGGGCGAAGGCCGGCACCTGATCCCAGCGGCTGGGCGGAGCAGCAATGCCGGCTTGATCCAACAGCGACCGGTTCACCAGACTCAGCCGCACCGTGAGGTACCAGGGCAAAGCGATCTGACCGACATCGGGGTCACGGCAGGCCTGCCACACCGAGGGCAGATAGCGACCAGCGGCATCAGCCGGCAGCAGCGGGGTCAAGTCAGCCAGTCCCCCCTTGCTGGCCAGATTGGCCGCGAAGGGTGGATTGAGGTTCACCACATCCGGGGCCGTGCGCGCGAACACCGCCGCCAGCAACTTGCGTTCCACCGACCCCCAAGGCAGATCCGTCCAGCGCACGGGCGCATCGGGATGGAGGCCGCCCCAGTCCCCCAGAACATCGGCGAAATAGGGGTTGAACTTGGGAGCCAACTGCAGGGTCCACAACTCCAAGGCCCTGGTCTGTGGGGTCCTCGGGCCGCAGGCCGCCAACCCCATGGCCGCTGTCCCCAACAGCAGATCCCGACGCGTCATCCTCATGAGGGAACCCTCCTGCGCCAGAGCAGCAACTGCAACGACACCAACACCGGCGCCAGCAAACCCGTCACCAGGGCTTGGCACCAAAGGGTCTGCAGGCCCCAGCTCTGGGTGAGGGGATCCAACACTCCGCCTTGACGCCACCAGAGCTGAAGGATCAACGACAAACCAAGACCCACGGACCCGAGCCAGGCCAACAAACCCAGATTCAGGCTGCGTTGGATCGGGGCTGCACGCCGCCCCAGCCGTCCCCACCACCAGCCCAGCAGCAGCAGCGCCGGCACCTGACTGACACCGCCCAGATTGAGACCATCCAGCACCAGCCCCAACGCCACACCCGACAACGCCCCCGACACCGGACCATCCACGAGAGCCCAGGGCAACAGCCAGAGCACAGCCCAGGCGGGACCAATCCCATCGATGGCCAACCAAGGCGGCGACGCCAAGGCCAGAAACGGCACCACCAAAGCTGAGGCCACACAGATCGGTTGTCGGTGCAGACGCGTCATGTCAGTGGTTCATTTCAACGGGTCTGCACTTGCACCCAGTCGATCGCCTCCGGTGCTGCGATCAACTGCACCAGAGCGACCGGTGCAGGAACAGCCTGTTCATCCACCGACTGGATCACCCCCACCGGCACGTTGGGGGGCAACAGGGTGCTGGCCGGGGACGTGGCCACAAGATCCCCGGGCCGCACGTCGGGGTCCTTGTCGATGAAACGAAGCGATAGACGGCTGTTGCCGCGGCCCACCAGCAATCCGTGGCGGCGGCTGCGGGGCAGCCAGACGCCGATCTCATGGCCCGGGGCAGTGAGCAACTTCACCCGCGCCGTGGCGGGGGTGACACTGTCGATACGACCCACCAAACCGCCAGGGCCAAGAACCGCATCGCTCCGACCGATGCCCTGCAGCGAGCCCTTGCCCAGCTGCAATTGCTGCCACCACCCCCGCGGCGAGCGGGAGATCACGGCAGCCGAAACGTTCCCTTGCGCTGATCCTTGTTGCTTGAGCTCCAGCAGAGCGCGCAAGCGCCGGTTGTCCTCTTCCAGCAGCTGCAGGCGAGAGCGCTCCTCCAGATCCACCGCAGCCGCCACCCATTCCCGTTGCGCGGAACCCGGCCAGAACGGGCGGCTGAGCAGGGCGTAGGCATCGCTGAAACCAGCGCCCTTGCTCAGACGCACCATCAACAGCCCGGCCACAAGTAGGAGCCAGGGGGTGAGTTGCCCCAATCCGCGCCAGCGGCTCTTGCCGGGACGGAGCGTCGGGGCCATGACTTCAGACGCCTGCCGCGGCGCGGACGAATTCCGGGGTGTCGACCACCCGCTGCAGGCGTTTCCAGTCCTCCAAGACCTGGCCGCAACCGTTCACCACACAGAGCAGGGGGTCTTCGGCGATGTGCACAAAGATGCCGGTCTCGTGGCTGATCAGGTCACTGATGCCTCGGACTAACGCACCACCACCCGCCAGCATGATGCCGCGATCCACGATGTCGGCCGCCAACTCAGGGGGTGTGCGCTCCAGGGTGCGTTTCACCGCTTCCACAATCACGTTGAGCGGCTCCGCAATCGCTTCCCGCAGATCACCGGCCTTGAGGTTGATGGTGCGGGGCAAACCGGAGAGCAGGTGCAGACCACGCACATCCATGGACTGCTGATCGAACTCGTCGTCGGGGAAGGCGGAGCCGATGCGGATCTTGATCTCCTCGGCCGTGCGCTCGCCCACCACCATGTTGTGCACCTTTTTCAGGTAAACACTTATGGAGTCACTGATCTCATCGCCGGCAACGCGAACGGATTCACTCAGCACCGTGCCACCGAGGCTCAACACCGCCACCTCGGTGGTTCCACCACCGATGTCGACAATCATCGTTCCAACGGGCTCAGTGACCGGAAGGCCCGCACCAATGGCCGCTGCCACCGGCTCATCAATCAGGTGAACCTCGCGCGCCCCAGCCATGCCGGCTTCGCGGACGGCGCGACGCTCCACACCGGTGACGCCACTTGGGATGCCCACCACCAGACGAGGGGCCATGATGCCGCGGCCCTCATTGCCCTTGGTGATGAAGGTTTTGAGCATCTGCTCAGCGGCATCGAAATCCGCGATCACCCCATCACGCAGCGGACGAACGGCCCGGATGTTTCCAGGGGTGCGACCGAGCATCAATTTGGCTTCATCACCCACCGCCATGGTGGTGCCACGCTCTAGATCAAGAGCCACCACGGAGGGCTCCTGCAGCACGATGCCGCGGCCGGAAACGTAGATCAGGGTGTTGGCGGTGCCCAGGTCGATGCCGATGTCGCGCGACAGCTGGAAACGACGAAAGAACACAGACACCGCAGCCAAGACCGCCGGATCATAGGGGCGTTCTCAGCGGTTGCCTGTTACACCCAGCGGCTTGGGTGGAACTCCTTAAAAGCAGTCACCCGACCGGTGCCGCATCATGAATCCAAATTCAGGAGATGAATTGTCTATGGGCGTTAATTCCGTCACCCTCGTCGGCCGTGCCGGCCGCGATCCCGAAGTGCGTTACTTCGAGTCCGGCAGCATGGTGGCCAACCTCACCATGGCGGTGAACCGTCGCAGCCGCGACGATGAACCCGACTGGTTCAACCTCGAGATCTGGGGCAAGCAGGCCCAGGTCGCCGCGGATTACGTGAAGAAGGGCTCCTTGCTCGGCATCATCGGCAGCTTCAAGCTGGACCGCTGGACCGACCGTGCCAGCGGCGAAGAGCGCAGCAAGCCCGTGGTCCGTGTGGATCGGCTCGAACTGCTGGGCTCCAAACGGGACAACCAGGAAGCCGCCAGCAGCTTTGGCGGCCAGACCTCTGATGAGGACATCCCCTTCTGAGCCTCCTGCCCGAGCGAGACCCCAGCGCCGGTGCTCAGTCGGACGACTGACGCCGGCGCCAGATGCGCAGACCCAACCAGATCGCGCCCGCCAGCAGCGACACCACCAGCAACACCTTCACAGCCTTGGAGACCGGGTCAATCCAGAGCTCAACGTTGCTGTAGCCCTCTCCCAGAACCATGCCGGCCACGGTGAGCAGGGCCGTCCAGATCAGGCTGCCGGCGGTGGTCCAGACCAGAAACGGCGCCATCGGCATCATTTCAATGCCCGCCGGGACCGAGATCAGCGTGCGAATGCCAGGCACCAAGCGCCCCCAGAACACCAGGGCTGTGCCATAGCGGCTGAACCAGCGGCGGCTGCGGGCCAACTCATCGGCACTGATACCAATCCAGCGACCGTGGCGTTGCAACCAGGCTTCGATCCGTTCCTCGTTGATCAAGCGACCGACCCCGTACCAAGGCAGAGCACCAAGCACCGTGCCCAGCAAACCAGCCAACACCACAGGCACCAGATCCAGCTGACCCTGCTGCACATAGAAGCCCCCGAGGGGCATGATCAGCTCGGAGGGAATCGGCGGGAACAGATTCTCGAGAAACATCGCCGCGAAAATCGCGGTGTAACCCAGCACCTGATTCGCCTCCACCGCCTGGCCGATCAGCTCCGGCAGTTGTGTGATCAGATCAGAAAGCCCCATGGAGACTGCGCTCGATCGCGCAAGTCTTCCATGGGGCCGTAAGGATCAGGTTCCGATCCGCTGGATCGTGATCAGTAGCGGTAGTGGTCAGGCTTGTAGGGACCTTCCACGGGCACATTGATGTAGTCGGCCTGGTCCTTGCTGAGCTCGGTGAGCTTGGCGCCGATGCGGCCGAGGTGGAGACGAGCCACCATTTCATCGAGATGCTTGGGCAGCACGTACACCTCCTTGGCGTACTCATCGCCCTTGGTGAACAGCTCGATCTGAGCCAACACCTGGTTGGTGAAGGAGTTGCTCATCACAAAGCTGGGGTGGCCGGTGGCGCAGCCCAGGTTCACCAGGCGGCCTTCCGCCAGCAGGATGATTTTGTTGCCGCTGGGCAAGGTGATGTGATCCACCTGCGGCTTGATGTTCTCCCACTCGTAGTTCTTGAGGGAGGCGACATCGATCTCATTGTCGAAGTGACCGATGTTGCAGACGATCGCCTCATCCTTCATCTTGACCAGGTGCTCGTTGCGGATCACCTGGTAGTTGCCGGTGGCGGTCACGAAGATGTCCATCTCCTCAACCACGTCTTCCAGGCGCACCACGCGGTAGCCCTCCATGGCGGCCTGCAGGGCGCAGATCGGATCCACTTCCGCAATGCAGACGGTGGCACCAAGGCCACGCAGGGACTGGGCCGAACCCTTGCCCACATCGCCGTAGCCGATCACCAGGGCCTGTTTGCCGGCCACCATCACGTCGGTGGCACGCTTGATGCTGTCCACCAGGGACTCGCGGCAGCCGTAGAGGTTGTCGAACTTGCTCTTGGTGACCGAGTCGTTGACGTTGATGGCGGGGAAGGGCAGCTCACCGCTCTTCTGCATCTTGTAGAGACGCGCCACACCCGTGGTGGTCTCCTCGGTCACACCCTGGATCTGGGCCTTGGTGCGGGAATAGAAGCTGGGGTCCTGGGCCAGCTTCTTCTTGATCGAAGCGAACAGGAAGGTCTCCTCTTCGTTGCCGGGGTTATCCAGAACGGTGATGTCCTGCTCGGCCTTGCTGCCCAGCATCACCAGACCGGTTGCATCGCCGCCGTCATCCAGGATCATGTTGGGGGAGCCGCCGTCACCCCACTCGAGAATGCGGTGGGTGTACTCCCAGTACTCCTCCAGGGTTTCGCCCTTCACCGCGAAGACCGGGATGTTGCGGGCCGCAATGGCTGCAGCGGCGTGGTCCTGGGTGGAGAAGATGTTGCAGGAGGCCCAGCGCACTTCAGCGCCCAGCTCCACCAGGGTCTCGATCAGAACCGCGGTCTGAATCGTCATGTGCAGGGAGCCGGCGATGCGTGCGCCCTTGAGAGGCTTCTCGCTGCCGTACTTCTCACGCAGCGCCATCAGACCGGGCATTTCGGTCTCGGCGATGTCGAGCTCTTTGCGGCCAAAGTCGGCCTGGTTGATATCGGCGATGACGCAATCGACGCCAAGCTTCAGCTCAGCCGCGGTCGTGGGCGCTGCCACCATGGTTTCGGTGCTCCCTAATGAATCGTGGAGTTGAATCTCTGCAGAGACGCCGAGGCTTCGGGCTCGCTTAAGGCGGACTCTACAGGGCATGTCTGGGCGCTTGAGACCCTTGAGACGACCCGGGCCCTGGGCCGATTGCTGGCGCGCGAGCTTCCAACGGGAGCCATCCTGCTGTTGAGCGGGCCCCTTGGAGCCGGCAAAACATCGCTGGTGCAGGGCCTGGCCGAAGGCCTCGGGATCACCGAGCCGATCACCAGCCCCACCTTTGCCCTGGCGCAGCACTACCCCCAGGGGGCACCACAGCTGGTGCACCTCGATCTCTATCGCTTAGAGCAACCGGCCTCCGCCGATGAACTGTTTCTTCAGGAGGAGGAGGAAGCCCGCTCCACCGGGGCGTTGATGGCTGTGGAGTGGCCGGAACGGCTGGGGCTTGATCTGGCCGAGGCCTGGCTCCTGGAGCTTCGCCATCAAGACGAAGGGCGGCTCGCTCAGCTCACCTCTCCCCAAAAGGCCTCCACCTGAGCCGGCGTGGGCTGGGGATCAATGCCACCGGCCCCGCCACAGACCAGAGCACCACAGGCCGCCGCAAAACGGATGCGCTCCTGGGGCGCGGCGACCCAGCGGTGCAACAGCCCAGCAGTGAACGCATCACCAGCACCGGTGGTGTCCACCACGACGCGAGGCTGAAAGGCGGCCTGCTGACCGCAATCAGTCCCCAATTGCCAGCGCACCG
Source organism: Synechococcus sp. MU1651 (assembly GCF_023630635.1). Classification (NCBI taxonomy): domain Bacteria; kingdom Bacillati; phylum Cyanobacteriota; class Cyanophyceae; order Synechococcales; family Synechococcaceae; genus Synechococcus; species Synechococcus sp. MU1651. The sequence goes on along the minus strand of NZ_JAKUHJ010000002.1, from coordinate 125,905 downwards.
GGGCCGCCCCATCGGTGACCACCACATCGGGTCGCTGGGGCAAGGCCTGCTGGATTGCACCGGGATCATCGGTGTTGAACAACCAGAGGGCTTCCTCCCGCGCGAGCTTGATCAGGGCCGCTTGGTCCAGGAGCGGTTGAATCGCAGCCTTCGCCGCAGCCGTCGGGCCCGCAGCGGGATCAGCGGTGGCATCCCAGAACGTGGGACGCCAATTCACATCAAGGGCAATCGCCGTGCCTTGGCTCTGGGCCTGGCGCACGGCCGACAACAAAGCCAAAGCCGACGTTGGTGCTGCCAACGGAAGGGTGCCAATCAACAACCATCGGGCCGGGGGTAGGGCAACCGGCTCCAACGCCTGGTCGGCAAAGCCGGCCCCCTGATCTCCGTCAAAGCCCTGAAACTGCCGTTCCCCGTCACGCGCACGGCGCACCAGCACGATGCGACTGGGACGCTCGGCATCCCGCTGCAACAACGCAGTCTCGACACCACGCTCTGCAAACAACCTGGAAAAGGCAGCACCAATGGCGTCCTGGCCGAGTCGTCCGGCAAAGGCCACGGGGGTACCCAAGCGGGCCAATCCACAGGCCACATTTGCTGGCGCTCCTCCCAGACGGTCGTCCACAGGCCAATCCACCGCCGGGTCACCGCCCGGCGGCCCAAGCCGATCGATCAGGGCTTCACCGAGACAGACGACAACGGGACCAACTGCCATCCGACCGCATCAAGACCTTCCCTAAGGGTGAGCAGAGCTGGCCAACCTGCCAAGCAGCGCCTCAATGATTCGCGCATTGGCGGCCGGAAAGGCGTAATTCCCGAGGTCATCTGGCTGCACCCAACGCACCTGCTGACTGGCAAGGGGCTGCGGCTCCCCAGATAGCCAGTCGCAGAGATGCACCACGAAACGCAGCTTTTTGTGGCTGTAGGCGTGATCCACGGTGATCAGTTCAGCGCCGACCGTCACGGCAATGCCGAGCTCCTCCTTCAACTCACGGGCGATGCAGGTTTCGATCGTTTCACCCGGCTCCTGTTTTCCACCAGGGAACTCCCACATCCCCCCCAGCAGCCCTTCCTCCAGCCGCTGGTCGATCAACACCTCCCCGGCCGCGTTGAGCACAACCCCCACACCAATCACCTGGAAGGGCAGGGGCTTGGGGGCGTCGGTCACGGGCCAGCGGCATGGATCGCCAGAAGCGTAGGCAGCACAGTGCACCTGCCAAGGGCAGTGGTGGCAGGAGGGAGACCGCGGTGTGCAAACCGTGGCCCCCAGGTCCATCAAGGCCTGGTTGGTGTCCCGTGGCCGAACCGGATCAAGCAAGGCCTCGCTCCATCTCCAGAACAAGGCGTCGTCGCGGGCCGGCAGGCGCGGATGGGCCGTCAATCGTGCCAGCACCCGTTTGACGTTGCCATCCAGGATCGGTAAGGGTGCATTGATGGCACTGGAAAGAATGCTGCCGGCGGTGGTGCGGCCGATGCCCGGCAATGCCATCCAACTCTCCAAGGTGCGAGGCCAAGGCCCGCTCACCAGCAACTGGGCTGCCTCATGCAGCCGGCGGGCCCGTGAGTAATAGCCGAGGCCCTGCCACTGCAGCCGCACCTCATCGAGAGTTGCCGCGGCCAGCGCCTCGACCGAGGGGAACACCGCCATCCAACGCTCCCAGTACGGGAGCACAACCGCCAACTGGGTCTGCTGCAGCATCACCTCTGCGATCCAGATGCTGTAGGGGTCGAGCTCCTGGTCCGGTGCTGGACGCTCACCACCAGGCAACAGCTTCCAGGGGATGCCGCCACGGCCATGGTGCTCCCACCAGGCCAACAAAGCTGACGACAGAACCACTACATCGGCGGCGCTGAGCAAGTCCATGGGTTCGCCATTGGCGTCAGAACTGAGCCTGGGCAAAAACGTCATCCATATAGTTCGCTCGCCAGGATGCACGGGCGCAGCAAGCCAAGGCGTGATCCCAAGCCACAACCTCTGGAGCTGGAACGAACGATCGATCGGCTGGAGCCTGATGGGCGACCCCCATGCCGAAGAGGCCGTGCTGCTGATCCATGGCTTCGGGGCCAACACCAACCACTGGCGTTTCAACCAACCGGTGCTGGCCGAACTGCTGCCCACCTACGCCATTGATTTGCTTGGTTTCGGCCTCAGCGATCAGCCCCGCGCCCGCCTGAAGGATGAACCCGATTCAGCGGATGCCGTTCATTACGGCTTTGATCTCTGGGGCCAACAGGTGGCTGACTTCTGCCGCGAAGTCATCGATCGCCCGGTGCGCCTGGTGGGTAACTCGATCGGCGGGGTTGTGGCCCTGCGAGCCGCACAACTTCTGGGGGAACGATGCCGGGGCGTGGTGCTGATCGACTGCGCCCAGCGCTTGATGGACGACAAGCAACTAGCCACACAACCGGCCTGGATGACCTGGATCCGACCGTTGCTCAAGACGATGGTGCGGCAGCGCTGGCTCAGCACCGCGCTGTTCCGCAATGCGGCACGGCCCGGCGTGATCCGCAGTGTGTTGAAGCAGGCCTATCCCAGTGGCGCCAACATCGACGACGACCTGGTGGATCTGCTGTTTCAACCGACCCAACGCAGGGGTGCTGCTGAGGCCTTTCGCGGATTCATCAACCTGTTCGACGACCATCTCGCCCCACAGTTGATGGAAGAGCTAAGCCTTCCAGTTGATCTGATCTGGGGTGAGCAGGATCCCTGGGAGCCCATCGCTGAAGCCGAGCGTTGGGCACAAACCCTGCAGTGCATCCAATCCCTTTCAGTGATTCACAACGCAGGGCACTGTCCTCATGACGAAGCACCGGATCAGGTAAATCCGGTGCTGCAACGGCTGATCAACGCCAGATCAACTCAACAGGCGACGTAAGCCTCAACTTGATCACTCACCCGGCGCAGACCGGCCAGGCCATCGCGCTCAAGATTGCGAACGCGGTCGCGGCTCATGCCCAGGATCCGACCGATACCGGTAAGGCTCATGGGGTCTTCCCCATCCATGCCGTAACGCATGCGCAACACCTGCTCCTGGAGGTGGGGCAACTGGCCCAGGAGGCTGCGCAGATCGCCCTTCAAGCAATCTTCCTCGACCTGATCACTGGGCAGATCGCCATCACCGGAGAGCAACTCCAGCAGTTCGGTGTCATCACCATCACCCACCTTCATTTCCAGGCTCACCGGCTGACGGGCACGACACATCAGGTCTTTGACGTCGTCTTCCGGTAGCTCAACGAACTCGGCCAACTCGGTGACGGTGGGCGTGCGTCCGAGCTCCTGGCTCAGCTCTCGCTGACCCTTCTTGAGCTTGTTCAACATCTCGGTGATGTGAATCGGCAGCCGGATCGTGCGACTCTTCTCCGCAATGGCCCGAGTGATGCCCTGACGAATCCACCAATAGGCATAGGTGGAGAATTTGTAGCCACGGGTGGGGTCGAACTTCTCAACTCCACGCACCAAGCCGATGGTTCCTTCCTGGATGAGATCCAGGAGTTCCATGTTCCGCTTGGTGTACTTCTTGGCCACGCTCACCACCAGCCGAAGGTTGGCGGCCACCATCCGCTCCTTGGCGCGACGGCCGTGCTGCAGCTTACGCTTGAGCTGCATCGAAGACAGCCCTGACGCCTTGGCCAGCTGGTCGCGACTGGGCTTTTCACCCGCCTTGCTCTCAAGCTCGGACTCGAGCGATTCCAGATCCATCAACTCCTGCACCTGGCGGCCCAGAGTGATTTCCTGCTCGTGGGTCAGCAGCGGCACGCGGCCGATGTCGCGCAGATAAGAGCGAACCAGGTCAACGTCAGCCGTGGCTGTTTTTGCAGCCTTCGCAGCGGTTTTCGGCTTGGAAGCAGCGGTCGCAGCCGGGGCCATGGAGTGCTTCTTTGAGTTATATGAAGCGTACTCCTAAGAAACGTAAACAGACTCTCAGAAAACGCCGAAGGCGAAGAAATGGGTAGAAATACCTGTGGCTTGCACTAGCTGCGGCAGATGCACCAGCAGCCACCCCGCCGTCTTCAGGTAGATCAGCGTGCCCGCCACATCCGTGCAGGTGGTAATGAAGGGCGTGGACATCAACGCCGGATCCAGACCCATGCGGTCGAACAGCAGCGGAAACGCTGCACCGGCCGTGGCGGCCAGGGTGGTGATCGCCAGCAGGCTCATCCCCACCGAGAGGCCCACCAATGCGCTTTCGCCGCGCCACCAGGCAAAGGGAACCACCAGCAGCATCATCAACACCCCCAGCAACGCCCCCGCCATGGCTTCGCGGCCAATGGCCCGCAAGGGGCCAAGGCTGGAAATGCTCTGGGTGCTCAAACCACGGATCACCACCGTGGAGCTCTGGGCCCCCACGTTGCCGCCGGTGCCACCGAGCAAGGGAATGAAGGCCGCCAGCAACACCACCTGCTGCAGCACGTCTTCATTGGCGGCGATCACCTCTGAGGTGAAAAAGCTGGCCAGCACCAGCACCGCCAGCCACACCACGCGGCGCCGGGCAACGGTGAACAGATTGCTGCTGAAGTAGTCGTCGTCATCGCCCGCCTGCACCGCGCCGGCGGCGTAGAGATCACGGGTGGCCTCCTGCTCGATCACGTCGATCACGTCGTCCACGGTGACGATGCCCACGAGACGCTGTTCCAGATCCACCACAGGAACGGCAAGGAAGTCGTAACGCTGAATCGTGCGCGCCACCTTCTCCTGGTCAGTGTCAGTGCTGACGCTGAGCACCTCCTCGGTCATCACATCACCGATGCGAGCCTGGGGATCTGCTGTGACCAGATCCCGCAGGGACAGGATGCCGGTGAGGCGTCGCTCGGCGTCCGTCACATAGAGGGAATAAATCGTCTCGGTGTCGCGGGCACGCCGCCGCACGATCTCCAACGCCACCGCCGCCGTCTGGTTCTCTTTAAAAGCGATGTATTCGGTCGTCATCAAGCGACCGGCCGTCTCAGAGCGGTAACCCAGCAACCGGGCCGTTACCTGACGCTCATCCGGGCTGAGCTCGCTCAGCAGCTGCCGCACCACCTTGGCGGGCAACTCCTCGAACAACCGGGCGCGGTCATCCGGCGACATCTCCTCCATCACCTCCCGCATCTCACCGGAGCGCAACAGGCTCAGCAGGCTCTGTTGGGTGGCCGTGTCGAGATATTCATAAACACTGATGGCTTCGTCCTTGCTGAGCAGACGAAAGGCAATGGCCTGCAGGTTGGCAGGGAGGTTGCTGATCGCTTCAGCGATGTCCACCGGCTGCACCGGCTCGAGCAGCAGCTTCACGGCGTCGTAGTTGCCCACGACAAGCATCCCTTCCAGCTGTTGGGTAACAACCTCAGCCAGCAGGTGGTGTTCCACCGTCACGCTGCCGCTGCTCAGCCCCGATGCCTCCGTCATGCCCCTCCGGCCGGGAGCCCAGTCTATGGCCGTTACAGCCGGTTATCCTCTGCGCTCCATCCCCGTTTCACCATGGCGATCAGCGTCAGTTCCGTCTCCGTCACCACCCCTGACGGCAGCAGCAAATCCCTGGGCGACTACGCCGGCAAGGTGCTGCTGATCGTGAACGTGGCCAGCCGCTGTGGCTTCACCAAGCAGTACGCCGGCCTGCAGGCCCTGAACGAGGCCTACGCCGCCAAGGGGCTGGCGGTGCTGGGTTTCCCCTGCAACGACTTCGGCGCCCAGGAGCCCGGGACCCTGGAGGAGATCAAAAGCTTCTGCTCCACCACCTACGGCGCCGACTTCGAACTGTTCGACAAGGTGCACGCCAAGGGAAGCACCACCGAGCCCTACACCACCCTCAACCAGATGGATCCCTCTGGTGATGTGGAGTGGAACTTCGAGAAGTTCCTGGTGGGCAAGGACGGCACCGTGATCGCCCGCTTCAAGAGCGGCGTCACCCCTGAAGACCTCAAGTCGGCGATTGAGGCGGCGCTGGCGGCTTGAGCCGTCGCCCCAGGCTGAACCCAAGGGCTGCGGCACCAACTCCCAACCCAAGGGTCAGCCCAATCAAACCCAATGCGGCGGCCCAATCACCGGAACTCAGGTGCTTCATGGCCGCCAGCATCCAACTGCTGAAGGTGGTAAGCGAGCCGCAGAAGCCAATTCCCAGCAGCAACTGTCGCCGTGGAGCAGCGGGGAGCCCGGCCAGCAAACCCAACAGGGCAGCCCCCAGACCATTCACCAGCAGGTTCTGATCCCCCAGATGCAGGGCCAGCTGCCAGCGCAGCAGCGCTCCGGGCACTGCGCCCACGCCAACAAGCAGCAGCTCCTGCAGTTCCAGCTGCAGGCTCGGTTTGGTCTCAGGCATGGGTCCCCAGTCCGTAACCCAAAGCAGAGGCCAGCAAGCCTGCCCCGATCGAGGCCAGCGCCAGCACCACAGCCGTGAGCGTCTGGCCGGCCCGCAACTCGTTCAGCAGCTCCACGGCGAAGGTGGAGAAGGTGCTGAGGCTGCCAAAAAAGCCCACCCCCATCAACAAGGCAATACCTCTGCTGGAGGCACAGGTTTCATTGAGGGCCAGCACCAAGCCCAGGGCGAAACAGGCCATCACATTCACGATGAAGGTGCCCCAGTGCTTCTTGGGCACCATCGGCTGAAAGTGATTCACCACCTTCAAGCGCAGCCAGGCACCGGGGATGGCCCCGAGCCCAACCAAAACAGCCTCAGACGCGGAGCCAGCCACGGCGTTGATCTCCAGAGAGAGTTTGCACATGAAGCCAGTCCTGGCCGTCAGCGGTGGACCAACGCCGCAACAAGCGAAGGGATGAACCCGCCTTGAGGGTGCTCAACCGAGGCGCCACGGCCAGCGGGCTGAGGCGCAGAGGTTGATCGGAACTGGTGTGCAGGGGCCCGGAGGCCGCGCGACGACGGGGTTGCGGTTGACGCCGGTCGGCACCACCGGCAGGCAGGGCAGCCGGAGCCATCAACGCCACCCCCAGCAGCCAACTCCAACGAAGGACACTGCTTGTCGAAACAGTCCCTGTTCGATCAGCCGTCATCAAATATCGAGGGCTGCCATGTCCAGCTCGGCGCTGTGGGTTTCGATGAATTCACGGCGGGGCGCCACCTTGTCGCCCATCAGGATCGTGAAGATGCGATCGGCCTCGAGGGCATCCTCGATCTCCACCCGCTTCATCGTGCGGGTGGTGGGATCCATGGTGGTTTCCCAGAGCTGCTTGGGCATCATTTCGCCAAGACCCTTGAAGCGCTGGATCGTGTAATTGGCCTTCTCGCCGAAGCCCTCCAGGGTCTTCTGCAGATCGCCCTCGTTGTAGCAGTAGGTGTGGTTCTTGCCGCGCTCAACTTTGTAGAGCGGCGGGCAGGCGATGTAGATGTAGCCGCCCTCCACCAGCTCCTTCTGGTAGCGGTAGAAGAAGGTGAGCAGCAGGGTGCGGATGTGGGCGCCATCCACGTCGGCATCGGTCATGATCACGACCCGGTGGTAACGGAGGTTCTTCACGTCGAAGTCCTCACCCTTGATCCCCAGGCCCAGGGCGGTGATCAGGGCCTGGATCTCAGTGTTCTTGTAGATCTTGGCGTCGTCGGTCTTTTCGATGTTGAGGATCTTGCCCCGCAGCGGCAGGATCGCCTGGAAGCGACGGTCGCGGCCCTGCTTGGCGGAGCCACCAGCAGAGTCTCCCTCCACGATGTAGATCTCGGATTCGCCGGGATCGCGGGAGCTGCAATCGGCCAATTTTCCGGGCAGGGTTGAGCTCTCCAGAACGCTCTTGCGCCGCACCAGTTCGCGGGCCCGGCGGGCGGCTTCAGCGGCATTGAAGGCCTGAATCGCCTTCTCCAGGATCAGGCCGATCACGGAGGGATTGAACTCGAGGAACTGGCTGAGGGATTCACCCACCAGGTTGTCGACAATGCCGCGCACCTCGGTGTTGCCGAGCTTGGTCTTGGTCTGACCTTCAAATTCCGGTTCCGGCACCTTTACCGACAGCACCGCTGTCAGGCCTTCTCGGATGTTCTCTCCCGCCAGGTTGGAATCGGATTCCTTGCGTTTGCCCAGCTTCTTGGCGAAGGCGTTGAGGGTGCGGGTGAGCACCGTCTTCAGGCCTTCGATGTGGGTGCCGCCATCCACGGTGCGGATGTTGTTGGCAAACCCAAGGATGCTGTCGGAGTAGGCATCGGAGCACCACTGCAGGGCTGCCTCCACCTGAACGCCGTCCTTCTCGGAATTCACGTAAATGATGTCCGGATGAAGGGCGTCCTTCTCCTTGTTCATGTAGGCGACGTATTCCTTGATGCCGCCCTCGTAGAAGTAGGTCTCTTCATGGGGATTCCCTTCCTCATCCCGGGCCGCCTCCCGCTCATCGCGGAACACGATCCGCACGCCGCCGTTGAGGTAGGCCAGCTCCCTCAAACGGGCCGAGAGGGTGGCGTAGTCGAAAACGATGCCGCCAGTGAAAATTTCGAGGTCAGGCTTGAAGCAAACGGTGGTGCCGGTCTCGCCGGACTCATCTGCGGGCTGCGACTCCGACGCCAGCCCCCCGATGGCCGCGCCGCGCTCAAAACGCTGGCGATGCACCTGGCCCTGACGGCGCACCGTCACCTGCACCCATTCGCTCAGGGCGTTCACCACCGAGACGCCAACACCGTGCAGACCGCCGGACACCTTGTAACCACCAGCGCCAAACTTGCCGCCGGCGTGCAGCACGGTGAGCACCGTCTCCAGGGCGCTCTTGCCCGTGCGCGGGTGCACATCGGTGGGAATGCCGCGGCCGTTGTCGCTCACCGAGGCGGAACCGTCTTCTCCCAGCACCACAACAATGCGGTCGCAATGGCCCGCCAGGGCTTCATCGACCGAGTTATCAACAACCTCGTACACCAGATGGTGCAGGCCCCGCGGTCCGGTGGAACCGATGTACATGCCCGGGCGCTTGCGAACGGGCTCAAGCCCCTCCAGCACCTGAATCTGCTCAGCGCCGTAGGCGTTCTGGACCTTGGAAGCGTCGCTCATTCAGAAAGTCTCAAGCCAGGAAACCGGGTCATGGGCGGGCGCAACGGCTCTAAACCTCGACCTGACAATGTCAATCTACCACCGGCTGTCTATAGAGGCTTGCAGAGGCCTCTCAGCGCCCATCCCAAGCCGGGCTGCACCCCCTCACCCTTTTGAACAGCTCCCACCCCCTGGTGATCACCCTGCTCGGGCCCACCGCCAGCGGCAAAACCGCCCTGGCGCTGGACATCGCCGAACGGCTGGATCTACCAGTGATCAACGTGGATTCCCGCCAGCTCTACCGGGAGATGGACATCGGAACCGCCAAGCCTACGGCGGAGCAACAGGCGCGGGTGCCGCACCATCTGCTGGACCTGCGTTCGCCGGATCAGCCAATCACCCTGCAGGAATTCCAGGCGATCGCGACCCCCTGCATCAACAAAGCGCTGGAGCAGCGGGGCGTGGCCTTGCTGGTGGGCGGCAGCGGTCTGTATCTCAAGGCCCTCACCAGTGGCCTGCAACCTCCGGCCGTTGCACCCCAACCACAGCTGCGCCAGCAGCTGACGGCCCTGGGCCAGGGCATCTGCCACCCCCTGCTGCAGGCCGCCGACCCCACGGCCGCCGCCAAAATCGCCCCCGCTGATGCGGTGCGCACCCAGCGCGCCCTGGAGGTGCTCTACGCCTCCGGGCAACCGATGAGCCGCCAGGCCACAGCAACGCCTCCGCCCTGGCGGGTGCTGGAACTGGGCCTCAACCCCGCCAACCTGCGCCAGCGCATCCAGCAACGCACCGAGCAGCTGTACTGCGATGGGCTAGTGGACGAGACCCGGCGCCTGAGCGAGCGCTACGGCGCTGATCTGCCGCTGCTGCAGACCATCGGCTACGGCGAAGCACTGCAGGTGATCGGCAGCAGCCTGAGCACTGCAGATGCGGTGAGGATCACCAGCCAACGCACCCGCCAGTTCGCCAAACGCCAACGCACCTGGTTCCGGCGTCAGCACAGCCCCCACTGGCTGGCCGACCAGGCAACGCTGACGAATGCCATGACGTTGATCGAGCAACATCTAAGGTGAAGGATGCAGACGTTGTATTAAGCGAAGTTGTCTGCACCTGTCCCCGTCACCGCCTGAATGCCCCCACGTCCCCGTTTTGACCGTCGTGCCCCGGTTCGGGAGCTGCCCAACATCAACGACCGGATCAACTACCCCCAGTTGCGGGTGGTCGACTCAGACGGCGCTCAGCTGGGCGTGATCAGCCGCGAAGAAGCCCTGGATGTGGCCCGCGACCGGGAACTGGATCTGGTGCTGGTGAGCGAGAAGGCTGACCCCCCGGTCTGCCGGATCATGGACTACGGCAAGTTCAAGTTCGAGCAGGAAAAGAAAGCCAAGGAAGCCAAGAAGAAGTCGCACCAGACCGAAGTTAAGGAGGTCAAGATGCGCTACAAGATCGACCAGCACGACTACGACGTGCGGATCGGTCAGGCCCAGCGCTTCCTCAAGGCGGGCGACAAGGTGAAATGCACCGTGATCTTCCGCGGCCGCGAAATTCAGCACACGGCGCTGGCGGAAACGCTGCTGCGGCGGATGGCCAAGGATCTTGAGGAGAAGGCCGAAATCCAGCAGGCGCCCAAGCGGGAGGGCCGCAACATGATCATGTTCCTCACCCCGCGCAAAACGCCGCTGGTGAAGAAAGAGGACAAGGAGCAGGCCGCCAACAAGGCCGTGCGCACCATCCCCGCACCGCCAAAGCCCACCGCCGCCAAGGTGGCCAGCCCCCAGGGCTAAGCCACAGGGTCGCCAGCCAGCAGTAAGCGCCATCCCTGGGCTGAAGCCTGGGGATTGAAAGCACTGCGGGCTTCGCACATGAAGCCGTGATCGGCACCGGCATACTCCACAACGCGCAAGCGATGGCCGGCGGGATCGACCTTGCTTAGGGCGGCCCCTATGGCTTCGCGATCCTCTTGAGGGATCAAAGGATCAGCCATCCCGAAGACACAGGTGAGCCGCGCCTTGATCTCAGGCAGCAGAGCCAAAGAGGGCTCACCACCACCAGGCCGCATTCGGCTCACACCGGCACCGTAAAAATCAAAAGCGTGCTCAACCCCGGGCAGCGTGGCCGCAAGAAAAGCGGCATGCCCCCCGAAACAGAAGCCCACCACATGGATGGCGGCCTGCGGGTAACGAGCCCTGAACCAGCTGACTGCGGCGGCGACATCAGCAACGATCTGCTCGCTGGTGGTGGCGTCCTTATGGCGGCGTCCTTCAGCCAGATCGGAGGCGTCGTAAGCCAACTCCAGATCTGGAGCCGTACGGGAGAACAACGGCACTGCCAGGGCTGGATACCCCTGGGCGGCCAAGCGATCCGCCACGCTACGCACCCAGGCATTGAGCCCAAACACCTCAGGCAGCACGATATAGACACGCATTATTAACGATTTCGACTCGATATCGTTAATAATGACCTGCGGTGGCGCCCACCAGCAGCGCAGTGGCACAACGCCATTGGCAAGTTCAACCCAGCCAGGCGAAGGGAAGCTGGACATTGTCACAGGCCCACAGGACACACCCCCAATTGTCACCAGGCAATTCGCTCCGTATGGTGGCCGCATTCCGACCTGTCCCACCGGCGTGCGATTCCATATCCAACAGGAAAGCGACATTCCGGCATCGACGCAGCTTTACAACCAGATCTGTTTTGCCATCGCAGCGCGGCACTACCCGCCGGGGCATCGCCTCCCCAGCACCCGGCAGCTGGCGATGCAAACGGGATTGCACCGCAACACGATCAGCAAGGTGTACCGCCAGCTGGAAACCGATGGCGTGGTGGAAGCCATGGCCGGCTCCGGCATCTACGTGCGCGACCAGCAAAAGCCCCGGGAAATCAAGACGCCGCCGCACATCCGCAATCGGGGCGTCACCGACCTCGACCGGGAAGTGCGCAAATGCGTGGATGGCCTGCTCAATGCCGGCTGCACACTGCAGCAGACCCGGGAACTGCTGACACGGGAGATCGACTGGCGGCTGCGCTGCGGCGCCCGCGTGCTGGTGAGCACGCCACGGGAAGACATCGGTGCCTCAATGCTGATCGCCGAGGAACTGGAACCCTGCCTGGATGTGCCGGTCGAAGTGGTGCCAATGGAGGAGCTCGAGAGCGTGCTGGAAAACTCGAGCAACGGCACGGTAGTGACCAGCCGCTATTTCCTCCAACCGGTGGAGGATCTCGCCAAAAAGCACAGCGTTCGTGCCGTGGCTATTGACCTCAACGACTTCCGCCAGGAACTGGCAATGCTTAAGGAGCTGCGCCCCGGCAGCTGCGTGGGGCTGGTGAGCATCAGCCCCGGCATCCTGCGCGCCGCGGAGGTAATTCTCCACTCAATGCGCGGCAATGAACTGCTGCTGATGACCGCAACACCGGATGTGGGCAGCCGGCTTCTGGCCCTGCTGCGGGCGTCCAGCCACGTGCTCTGCGATCGCCCCAGCCTTCCCCTGGTGGAGCAGAGCTTGCGCCAGAACCGGGCCCAACTGATGCGCATGCCCCAGGTGCATTGCGCCGAGAACTATCTCAGCACCGATACGATCGACCTGCTCCGCAAGGAGATTGGCCTGCAGACCCCAGTGGCCACCAGCTGACCCTCCTGCGATGTTTGATCACATCCGTGCCGACCTCGCGATCATCCGCGAGCGTGATCCGGCTGCCCGCGGGCCGCTGGAAATTTTGCTCTGCTATCCAGGCTTCCAGGCACTGACCATGCACCGCCTGAGTCACCGGCTGTGGCGCTCCAGGCTCCCGCTGAAGTTGCCAGCACGGTTATTGAGCCAAGTGGGTCGGAGCTTGACCGGCGTGGAGATTCACCCGGGCGCCACGATCGGTCATGGGGTGTTCATTGACCACGGCATGGGCGTGGTGATCGGTGAAACCGCTGAAATCGGCAACCGTTGCCTGCTCTACCAGGGGGTGACCCTGGGGGGCACGGGCAAAGAGCACGGCAAACGCCACCCCACGCTTGCCGAGAACGTGGTGGTGGGAGCCGGCGCCAAGGTGCTGGGTGCGATCACGATCGGCACCAACACCCGCATCGGCGCTGGCTCCGTGGTGGTGCGCGATGTGGAAAGCGACTGCACCGTGGTGGGCATCCCCGGACGGGTGATCCACCAGAGCGGCGTGCGGATCAATCCCCTGGCCCACTCCGCCCTGCCGGACGCCGAAGCCAACGTAATCCGCAACCTGATGGAGCGGATCGATGAACTGGAAAGCACCGTGAGCAACCTGCAGCGCTGCCTGCGGGAAGTGGCGGAAGGCCGGGCGCTGCGCGAGGTGTGCCGCGGTGAGGCCCAGAACCTCAAAGACCGGGAGATCCTGGAGTTTCTGGGCGAAGAAACCAGCTGAAGCTGGCGCCTCAGGCCTCAGATGCAGAGCGGGAGGGCTGGAACATGAACATCGAAAAGATCACGTTCCGGCGCATGTTGGTCATCATCTCGAGGAACATGTCGTAGCCCTCGTTCTTGTATTCGATCAGGGGGTCCTTCTGGCCGTAGCCACGCAGGCCGACGGACTCCCGCAGGGCATCCATCGCCTGGAGATGTTCCCGCCAGAGGGTGTCGATCTGCTGAAGGATGAAGAAGCGCTCCGCCTCCCGCATCAACCCTGGCCGTTGCTGCTCGATCTGTCCCTCTTTGAGGTCGTAGGCATTGCGAAGTTGCTCCTGCAGGAACGCCTTGAGTTCCTCCATGCCAAGGCCCTGCACCTGCTCGGGGGTGAGGTCTTCGAGGAGATAGATGAACTCCTTCACCTTGCCCACTAGCTGAGCCAGATCCCATTCCTCGGGCGGCAGATCGGGATTCACATAGGCCTCCACAATCTCCGCCATGGTGCGTTCGCCGTAGCCGATCACCTGCTTTTTCAAGGCCCGGCCATCGAGCACCCGCCGGCGCTCGGAATACACCGCCCGGCGCTGGTTGTTCATCACCTCGTCGTACTCGAACACCTGCTTGCGGATGTCGTAGTAATACGTCTCCACCTTTTTCTGGGCCCCCTCCAAGGAGCGGGTGAGCATGCCGGATTCAATCGGCATGTCTTCCTCCACGCGGAAAGCATTCATCAGGCCGGCAACGCGATCCCCTCCGAAGATCCGCAGCAGGTTGTCCCCCAACGAGAGGAAGAAGCGGGTGGAACCGGGGTCGCCCTGGCGGCCGGCCCGGCCGCGCAGTTGATTGTCGACCCGGCGGGACTCATGCCGTTCGGTGCCGATCACGTGAAGGCCGCCGGCCTCGCGCACGCGTGATTCCTCCTGCTTCACCACCGCGTCGTACTCCGCCTTCACCCGGGCAATGGCCTCGCGTAGGGACTGGATCTGGGGGTCTTCGGTGGGGGCCTTTTCAGCGGCGGTGGCGATGCGCTCCTCCAGCTCGATCACTGTGAGGGCTCGGTCGCCCCAGGCCTTCACCAGATCACGGGCCAACTGACCCAGGGCTTGATCGGTGTCGTCAGTGAGGGAACAGGGATAGAGGCTCTCAGCACTGCGGGGCAGCGTTGGGGCAGCGGCAACAGCAAAACCGCCGGGCGGCGAACTGCGCTGGAGAGGCATCGGGGGCTTGTGGTCGTCTTCCGGTTTCACCAGACGGCCCAGCAACACTTCCCGCAACTTCAAACGGGCCATGTAGTCGCTGTTGCCGCCCAGGATGATGTCGGTGCCCCGACCCGCCATGTTGGTGGCGATGGTCACCGCTCCAGCACGACCGGCCTGGGCCACGATCTCCGATTCCCGTTCCACGTTCTCGGGCTTGGCGTTGAGCAGGTTATGGGGGATCTCCTGCTCCGCCAACAGGGAACTGAGCAACTCGCTCTTTTCCACGGACGTGGTGCCCACGAGCACCGGCCGGCCTTGTTTGTGGATCTCGACGGTTTCGTTGGCCACGGCCCGCCACTTGGCCGTTTCGGTTTTGTACACCTGATCGGCCCAGTCCTGGCGGGCCCGCACCCGGTTGGTGGGCACGATGGTGGTTTCGAGTTTGTAGGTCTTCTCGAATTCCACTTCCTCTGTTTTGGCCGTACCGGTCATGCCGGCCAAGCGGGGGTAGAGCAGGAAAAAGTTCTGGTAAGTGATCGAGGCGAGGGTCTGGGTCTCCGCCTGAATCTGCAGGGCCTCCTTGGCCTCGATCGCCTGGTGCTGACCGTCACTCCAACGGCGCCCTGGCATCACCCGGCCGGTGAATTCATCCACGATCACCGCTTCGCCATCGCGAACGATGTAGTTCACATCCTTGACGAACAGCTCCTTGGCCTTGAGGGCATTGGTGATGTAGTGGGCCCAAGGGTCTTTGGGGTCGAACAAGTCCTGCACACCAAGCATCTGCTCCGCCTTGGCAAAGCCCTCATCGGTGAGGGTGCAGCTGCGCTGCTTCTCATCCACCTCATAGTCGCCTTCGGGATCAATGCCGTCCTTGCCCATTTCGGCGGCACGCTCGAGGGCCAAAGCCACCTGGGCGGCCTGCTGATACTTCTCCTGAGGCCGCTCCACCTGGCCGGAAATGATCAGAGGGGTGCGGGCTTCGTCGATGAGGATTGAATCCACCTCATCAATCACGCAGTACTGAAACTCCCGCTGCACCACCTCCGAGATGTCGGCGGCCATGTTGTCGCGCAGGTAGTCGAAACCCAGCTCTGAGTTGGTGGCGTAGGTGATGTCGCAGTTGTAGTTGCGCCGCCGTTCCTCCGGCCGCATGTCCTGCTGGATCAAGCCCACGGAAAGTCCGAGAAAGCGATGCACCTGGCCCATCCATTCGGCATCACGACGCGCCAGGTAGTCATTCACCGTCACCACGTGCACCCCGCGGCCGGTAAGGGCGTTGAGGTAACTAGGCAAGGTAGCCACCAGGGTTTTGCCTTCGCCGGTTTTCATCTCAGCGATCTGGCCCTCATGCAGCACCATGCCGCCGATAAGTTGCACATCGAAATGACGCATGCCGAGAACTCGCTTGCCGGCTTCGCGCACCACCGCGAAAGCCTCCGGCAGGATCTCATCAAGGATCGGGCGCTGGTTCGCCAAGCTACCCGCGTTGGCCAGACGTTGCTGGAATGACGCCGTCTTCTCGCGCAGTTGATCATCAGACAGAGGAGCAATCTCCTCTTCCAGCAAATTGATGTCGGAAACGATCGGCTGGTAGCGCTTCAGCTTGCGGGCATTGGGATCACCCAGCAGGAGCTTGAGCATGGAAACAATGACAGCCTATACACCACACAAGTTTACCGATTCAGCCCGGAATACGTTTTTGACTGGAAAACCGAAGAGGACAGCGCCTCAAATAGTATGCATGCGATTAAATCCCACTCCTGGCGGTCACCATCAAAGAGGACACACTCTCATCAGCCGCAAACCAAGATACCAGAAATATATACAAAAAAAACTTTGCCGCACCCAAAAAAAAGCAACAAATTTATCACAACAACAAAGCACTGATTAGGCTTTCTAGAACACAAATATAAGATAATAGATTATGCATATGAGCAATTACGGCATTATGCGCCAGAGCTACATCAGATCAACCATCAATGCAGCACTACTGACAAGATGCCGAATTATCGAACATAGAATTATATTGACATAATTCCATCCAATCCAGAAAGCCAAAAACTGAAAGATTGACTCGTTGAAAGCTATCGCCAAGACAATTAACAAGTCCAAAAAAGAAAAAATCGTGAGCGATTTTCCCATCAAGTGCATTTCGAAAAGAAGTCAGCCCAGATATCACACATGCATCCTACGAACTCAAGTGAAATCAACAGGTGAGCGATGCCTGAGTCCTTGATAGAGTTAGAGCCTCTCAACGCAGAAGCGTGCGGCTGTCAATTCTCGTTATATCTCGCACTGCAGACCTGGTGAACAGGCTATGCGCAGGACTAAATGAGGCATCCAACCTGCCAGCCGATCAAGCCGAAATTCTCTGCTCTTGGAATGGATCGGAGCAAGATGAGAAACTTTTAAAGAACGCTAGCCGCTATGACTTCCACGTCGCACAACACGATCCATATCATTTTGCGGGCAACATGAACAGCCTGGCCAGGAAGGCGACCGGGGACGTGCTGATGCTTGCTAATGACGACCTTGTGCTCGACCCCGGATGTGTCGACGAAGGAATAGCTGTGCTTTCAAAACACCAAAAAGTAGGTCTTGTGGGAGCTCGATTACGCAACAATAAAGGGCAACTTACCCATGCAGGCATTCAGTTTGACAGTAAATACTCGAGCTATCACCCTCTAGACCAACTTATCAAATCATCTCAAACTAGACTGAGCCCAGGCGGACCTATCGCAGCCGTGACCGGAGCATTGCAGTGGATTCGTCGTCGAGATTTCCTCAAACATCCTTTCAACACAAGCTATCAGGTTTGTGGCGAAGATGTTGAACTCTGCCTCGATGTACAAGAATATCTACATCAACAAGTGTGGCTATGCAATCAGGCAACTGCAATTCACGAATCGGAAACAACTCGCAGTCAACAACCTGACCAATCTCAGAACAGCGCAGACCTTCTAAGACTGAGAGCACGAACACAATCATTCATAGAGCAGGCAACTGCTGATCAGCTGAGAGTTCTCTTGGAACAACAACAACGAGAATCTCAACAACTAAGAGATCTCATCCGAGAAGATCTAATAGAGCTCCAAACCCTTGAAAAAGAGCAAGAACGAATTTTGATGGACTTGCGCGAGGAACGACTAAAACTCAAACAAGAAATCGAAATCTTGAAAGGAGGACTTCAATGACACAACCTCTACATGGCCTTCGTCTGGTTGTAAGCGGCTTCGAACTCGAGCAGCAAGAACACCGAGGCATTGCTGTATTCACCAAAGGGCTTCTGCGGGCTCTAAAAGCAGCAGGAGCAGAAATCTGGCTTTTAACAGAATTCCAGCCTTCCACACAAGATCTTGCAATCGCGCGGGTACCAAAAGCTGTCGAGACACGCGTCACAACATCTCGTGTACTAGAGAAGCTCAACAGCGGTGATGATACAGAAGATGAAAAAAGCTCAATAATCAAACTCCTCAATCAATTACCACTGTCAAGAAAAATCCTAGGCCTATCCAAAATATTAAAGAAAGAAGGGAGAAAGCTCAAAAGCTCTCTATTTCCACGACGACTAATCAGCAACAGAAAGCTAAAGATAATTCCAAAAGCGGAATTTATAAACAGTCCATACAAACGATGCGAACGCCTCTCATACATTGAATACATTGACGGCCTAATTTGTGCTCGAAATTGCTATTTAGACTCATTTAATCTTGCAAAATCCAAAAGATCACAGCCATTGCTTATTGATCTGCGTGGATTCGATGGCCTGATCACCACAAGTCCACTCAATATCAAACCGTTAAACACCGAACTCTTTGCTCAGACGATTCACGACCTTATTCCTCTTGATTATCAACGCACGAAGGATCATCTACCTAGCTTCACACAGCGACTAAATACAGCCAATCAAGCTAGCAAAATCTTTGTATCAAACGATGCAAAATCAAACTATGAACATAGCTTTGTTGGAGAAAAACGTATCCTGAGTCCTTCGCAGTGCGTGGTTACGCAGTCTCCATCCCTTGAGTTTCCCGGGGACTCCCTCGACTGGGAAGCCCGGACACAACAAATCAAAATACTCTCCAACAATCAGAAGCAATATTCTCTTGCCCCATGTAGCTACTTCTTATTCAACTCATCAGTTGTTCCTCATAAAAACCTTTTATTCGCACTTAACGCATTCATGGAGTCGGGACTTGAGCATAAAAATATCGCCTTGTGCATTACAGGCAAGCTACAAAAAGACGATTACAGCAAATTGGTCGGCCATGTGGCCGCAAATCATGAGAGTGTAATTTTTACTGGTTATGTAGATGAAGCAACCAAACGAAAGCTGTACCTGAATGCGCTTGCTTTACTCAGCCCCTCCCTTATTGAGGGATTCGGAATACCGGTACTTGATGCTGCATGTCTCGGGCTAAGCACAATCGCTAGTCCGCTTGGATCACACCGGGAAATCCAAGCCATGAATGATTTCTCAGACCATGTGCTGCTTTGCTCAACACTCATCTCCAGTGACTGGGCAAGTGCAATGCGCTTAATCACGCTAAAACATGAGCAAGTAGTCGCTACATTATCCCCACAAGATCAAATCAAAAAAATCAACCAACTGCGTGCAGAACGTATTAAGCGGTATCGTCACCACAAAATGCTGATCGACCAGACTTTTCAAAGAACGGTGTGCGATCTACTAATTTCAGGAGGCGCAACAGACGAGTAAAGCAATTAATCGCTTCATTTAGCTAAGCTGTCAAACTGACAACGAATAGCCGATTGCTGAGCTTCAACTGACAAACATTGTGCCAATACAAATCCGTCACGAGACAACTGGCCCCAAAGCGCAGAATCACACAAAAGAGAACGCACATGATGCGCAAATACTGTTCCATCATCTTCACCTGAAAACAACAACGACGACTCATCGTGAAACTCCCGATGGACAGCAATATCACTCACAATCGTTGGAATACCTTCAGCCTTTGCTTCAAGCACCGGATAATCAAATCCTTCTTCACTACTGGCAGAAATCAAAGCCAAGGAAGAACGCATGCACATCAAGAGATCTTGATGTGACATAGCATCAATCAATTCAACCTGACGCGGATCGGGCAACTCTCGATGCAACCTCTTCACAAGTGAAGTCTGCCTACCTGTTTTTCCAACAATGCGAAGTACTCCTTTCCATTGAGGATATGTACTCTGAAGTTGCGCCACACCCCTTAACATCGCCGGGAGATTTTTGTTGACATCGTGACGAGCCAGAGCCAAGAGATCTTCACCTCCTGGTGAAGTAACACGAGGTCGCTCGATGGTAATGCCATTAGGGATCACCTCAATTGAGCTGGCATCCACACCAAACATCATTAGTTGATCCGCAACATAACGACTAATAGCAATCAAACGCTTCGCAACTTTGCAATGACGCGGCTGCCAAAAACGATAACGAAACCAGGCTTTGAGACTATTAGAAGCAACCAAGGGTGTTAAATCGTGGCACGTGATTAATTGTGGAATGTGTGGCCAACAAAGGAGCGCATCAAAAAAAGGAGAATAAATCGCCTCAATCTGACCGGTACTAACGTTGTTCGCCTTTAGTACATCCGCAAGACTTAAACCATGCTGAACAAGGCTATAGCGCTGAAGCAACCGCATCTTCCGATGAGATGCCCAAGGGGGTGATTGAGGCAGCCATTGTTCGGCAGCAACCAACTGACCATGCCCCCGCTGATCAAGCTGCAGGCGCCACCCTTCCAGACCAGGCAAAACACGCTGAACGTAACTTCCAAAGCCAGAATGGCCAGGCAACCATGAGAGTAAATTAATTAATCGCATTAAACCCAAAAAGGAATATTACGTCGGTCACGATTTAACAAACGGATCGAAATCCAGAGGCCCAAAACATTTACTAAAAGCACAGCGAATCCAACTAACCACTGCAATTCTCCGGTCATCAATGTATGACGAACAGGTGATAGAACGCGATAAAGGGGATTGAGATTTGCAGTCCAAGCCATCGCCCCAAGATTTTTCTTTTCATACAAAATTGGAGACAATAGAAAAACCAATTGCAAAACAATGGGCACCAATTGATACAAGTCTCTGTACCTTGCGCCGACCAAACACGTCAACAGCGGGAACCAAAATAAAAAGAGAAGCAGATTAAATAGTGGCAACCAACCCCAGATCAATAAATTGAGCAACAGGTCATGCTGGAAAAAGCTCAGTGCAATAACAACAAGAAGAAATGACTGCAAAAAAGTCTGTACTTGAAACGCCCATTCTTCCAAGGTGTAAAAAATGGGGTGGAGATTGATATTATGCAAATGGTCCCGATTGTGCTCAAACAAATTGGGAGCACCACCGACTGCAGAACTGATACTGTTCCAAACAACTAACCCAATACCGAGGTAGACCACGTAAACAGAAAAATTTTGAACCTTAAATACCGTTCCATAAACAGCGGCTAAAACTGCAATTGAAAACAAATTGGAAAGGCCAAGCCAAAAACTACCCAAAGCCGTCCGAGCGAAACGAGCTTTGGTCCTCGCTGTAGCTGTAAACCACCACACCCGGCGACTGCGCCAAGCTTCCAGAAGCGTGTTACGAACAGAACAGCGCTGGGACTGATTCAAAGAAATAATCGTAGTCATAAAAATTAGCCCTGCAATCGGTGATAAAAGCTGAGAGCTTCATCTAGAGGTCCATCAAACACAATCCCCCCTTCTCGAAAAACCAATCCTCGTTGGCAGAAACGTTTGAGCAAAACATCCGAGTGAGAAGCCAGGAAAAGAGTTCCAGTCGAAGCCAAGAATTTATCAAGACGAGCTTGTGCCTTCTCGTAGAAACTACTGTCACCGGCTCCAAAACCTTCATCCATCGCCAAACAATCATGGTTCGTACCAGTAAGAACTGCAAAAATCAATCGCGCGGCCATACCTTGGCTATAAGTTTTTACGGGGAGTCGAACAAAATCACCAAGCCCAGAAAATCGAACAACATCGTCGCGAAACTGATCAAATCCACAAAGACTGCCATGCATCATCAAATAATGAGCCTTAATTGCCTGTAAGCCGCTCAGCTCAGGACTTGTGACAAAACTTTTATTAATCATGGGATGAACTTTTACATTCACCTCAAAAACACCGGCCGAATGTTGATAAACACCAGAAATCAGACGCAAAAACGTAGATTTACCCGCACCGTTATGTCCAATAAGCGCTACGCGCTCACCCTCATAAACAGTGCAATTGATATCTTCAAGAGCAGTAACCACGGCTCCACCACCCCTACGACTTAGACGGCCACCTGTTACTGAACGAATCAACGATGCCTTGAGGCTGCGGGTTTCCGTCGTGGCTACCGGAATATCCAACCGCACTTTATGCAGACGCAAAGCAACTGGACGTTGCACATCGTGATCCACATTTGATGAAATAGAAAACAAATGCTCTGTCATGGCTGAAAGACTACTGCTGTTGCCAGGATTTCAGTTGTTGAAGCCAGACAGTTCGCCCAAACACGCTCAAGTAACGCTCGCGGGCGTACTGGCCAAGCCGCAGACAAAGGGAAGGGTCATCAGCCAAGCGCTGCAAAACATCTGGCAACGCATCCGGAGTTTGAGGCCAATCAAAACCTGACAACCGACCAACCCAACCCATGCCAGACCGAGGGCAACGAAATGCAAGGGCAGGAATACCTGAAGCCATCGCCTCGAGTTGCACGATACCGAACGCTTCATTGCTCCGGTCCGAAGGGAGAACCAGAAGATCTGCTTCATCCAATTGCGCAAGCTTGTCGGCTTCAGAAAGACGGCCAAGAAACGAAACGCGATCAAAAGCTTGTTGCGCGAACAACTTGACAGCCAGTGCTTCAAACATTTCGCGGCGTGGACCCTCGCCAATCACCACCAAACGCCATGGGGCTTGCACCGTTGCCAAGTCGTGGAGAAGCCAGTCGAGTCTTTTGTAACTGTCAAGCCGGCCGATGAAGAGCACCCTCAACGGCGATCCCTCCATCCCCTGCTGCTGCTGCAGACCCAAAGCCGCACGCTCTTGTTCAGCACTGAGGCAACAGGGCAAGACGTACACCCGGTGCGGAGCACACCCACCATGCTGCAGCTCCTGGGCCAGCACGGGCGATGTGGTGATGACGCCAGAAAGATGAGGCAAAAGCTGTAAAGCGAGCCACTGATAAAGCGCAAACAGAAGGCCGTTCACCCCATGGCCCTGCTGCAGAAAACAGTGCCAGTGGGCCGTAACCCGGCGGCGAGGGCAGATCAAGCGGGCCAACAGCAACACCAGCAACACTCCCGGCGACGGCAGATGGCCATGGAGAGGAGTCTTGGAGCGAAGGAGACGCCCTAGTGCCGAGGACGGCAGCGGCAGATGCAGACGTCCGAAAATCTTGGTACTGGGCAGACGACGGCGGGGATAAGCCACGGGCAGTGGATCGTGGCCATCTGCACCCTGACGCTGCACGTCAAAGCTGTAAACCGCACCACCCCAAACGCTGGCCAGTTCATGGGCCACCCGCTCCACGCCGCCGTAGCCCGGGGGCCATTCACGCAAAAGTTGCTCCACCATCGTTCAGCGCATGGGCGGTGTGCCGTCGCTGTTGCGGCTGATGAGCAGCTGTTCAATGTCGCGAGCCAGCAGATCGCAGCGTTCCGATGGAAGCAAACTCGCTAGCTCGGAAATCGCCAGTGGCCGTCCTTGGTGCTCCGCCAGCTGAAACAGCACATGCTTCTTGACAAAGGGAAATCCACGACCCAGAAGACTGCGCCAAGCAAACAAACTTTGATTCACCTGCTCAAGCTGAGACCGGCCATAACCTTGCAACTCTGCAGCCATGGTTGGATCCATCAGCAGGCCATGCACCAATGAGTAGGCGGGCTTCAGCTCCACCCCCGCCGCCAACATCGCTTGAGAAAGACCAATCTCCCCTTGATTGATCAAATCATCCTTAGAACCTTCAATGGCGTAGTCCAGCCAGAAACGCAACCAAGCAGGGTGCGCCAGGAGCGCACGATTGGCATGCAGCAGAAACGACTGGAGGTGATAACGACCGCGCTCAACCGAGTCCGTTAGGCCCGCTAACACCGGCGGGGCCATGGAGTGCTCAGTCGTCCACCGCTCCAGCTGAGCCAGTAAAACCTCAGGTGGCTGCACCAGCAGGTTGCTGTCGTTGCACAACACAAAAGCTTCCAATGGCTGGTGCATCGCAGGAGTGGAGTGGAGCAGTAACGCCAGGTCGCGATAGGCGCCAAGACAGAGACCAAGGTTGGCCCGGCGCACAATCTGAACTCCGAAGGACTCCAACACACCACTGATGGCTGAATCGACGTGGGGCGATGAGAGCACCACCTGCCAGCCGGCCGCGTGAAGCGCTATTAGCGCCTCACGCCAGCTGTAGGGCAGAAATCCGCGGGAGTCGTAGTGATGAAACACCAGCAGCCGGTGCGGGGGCTGCTCACGCCAACGTTGGCGCAGCTTGGTGTAGTCGGGCCCGCGCTGAAGAAAGCCATTGCGATCACGGCTGAGGGCCACTGCGGCATCGGTATAGGCCTGGGTGGAGCGGATCGCAGCCGCCACTGTGTTTGGCGCCTCAGGGGACGACCACGACAGGCGATCAGCAGCACGGCTGAGGGCCAGGGCCTGCCACAGCTGCAGTTTGGGCTTGCCACCGGTGGGCACAATCCGCAGCAGCGGACCCATGGCCAAGAGGCTGCGGCGGCGCTGATGGAGCAACCGGACCACCGCCGCTCCAAGGCGGCGACGCTCGGAACGATCAGCAGACAAATTCCGCACAAAGCGCGACAACCCAAGCCGAAGCTTCATCAATCACCCTCCACCTGAGCGAGCGGCAACTGCAACCAAGGGTGGCGTTGCTGCAAGGTGCGGGACAGTGCATGCCAGCTGCGATTGGTAGCGCAATGGCTCATCGACCCGGCATGACTGCGATACACGGCCAGGATCCGGGGGCATTGAAGCCCGTGAAAACCCGCCTCCGCGAGCTTGCACCAAAAGTCGTAATCCTCCCAGCCTCCTTCGATGTGGGTGTATCCCCCGACCTGCTCCCAGGCACTGCGTCTCACTAAGGCCATCGCGTCCACCACGTTCCCTGACGCAAGCCGCTCACGCTGCCAACTGGCTGTACTCACCAACGTGCGCTGATCATCCCAACACCCCGGCTCGGCCTCAACCGACAGCAAAGGATGCACCACAGCAGCCAGGGGATTGCTGGCATCGGCCAGCGCCAGACAATCCTTCACCGCATCCGGGAAGAGGGCGTTGTCGGCATCGAGCACAAAACACCAGGGGGCCTGACAGTGGGCCAAGGCGGTGTTGCGGGCCGTTGCCAGACCTGCGTTGTAGCCATGGCGCAGCAACAGCACCCGCACAAAAGGGTGGCCATCTGCGCTTAGGCACGCATCCATCCAGCGCTCCACGACGGCCGGACCGTCATCGCTGGAGGCGTCATCAACAACGATCAGCTCGAGGCGCTGCTGGGTCTGACCCCTGACGCTGTGAAGCGCCTCGGTAATGCG
Source organism: Synechococcus sp. MU1651 (assembly GCF_023630635.1). Lineage (NCBI taxonomy): Bacteria > Bacillati > Cyanobacteriota > Cyanophyceae > Synechococcales > Synechococcaceae > Synechococcus > Synechococcus sp. MU1651. Next base: position 100,865 of record NZ_JAKUHJ010000002.1, on the reverse strand, counting down.
GTCCGCGTAGTTGTAAAGGGTCACCACCACCGCTCCCAAAGGCGGACGCTGGTCCAAATCGTGGGATTGCCACTGACGCAGGGTCTGGAGGGGCGGCATGGGGCGATCCTCCGCCATGGCCATCAGCGGTTGGCCGTCATGGCGCGCCCGAAGCTCCGCCGGCGGGGTACCCCATGGATGGGCCAGACAAGCCGACGGGGTTTGCAGCAGATCCCACTCAGCAGGGCAATGATCAGCGCCCCCACAGACCAACCTTGCCCCCCGTAGGGCAGCCGCCTGTAACCAACCAGCCCGCAACAAGCCCGCAGCGGGATTGTCAATCACCAACTCGGGCCAGCCTGGCCAGTAGGCGATGGCCGGGCCACTGGGCTGAGCCCCTGGATCGACCGGTGACGCCATTTCCTGGGTGAGGGCTCGCTCAAAACCAGCCCCCGCCGGTCCCAGCACCTGCAGCTGCCCTTCTGGAGGAGGCATCAGCCCCAAACGGGCACCCCACTGATGGTGATCCACGGCCTGAGGTAGCTGCAACCAGCCGTTGACCTCGGCCTCGGGATCAAGCCACCAGGCCGGTAAACCCAATGCTCTCAAGAGCAGCACTCGGGCAGGCTCGGGATCCATGATCAATTGGTGGCCCTGAAGATGCGCCAACCAATCGGCTGATCGCTTCAGTGGGGGCAACTCCAGATTGAGTGCAAGCCGCTCAACTGGGTTAGAAGTTGCCACAACATGGCCAGCGGGCAGTTCCAACCTCAGCTGATGTGTGATCGAGTGCAAAAAATCAACTTGGCACTGGCCCAAAGTTGGTATCGGCAGATGCTGCAGGAGCAGGTGAGGTTTGAGCTCCAGCCAGGTGGCCCCGCAAACATTAAGGAGGCAATGCTGCGCCAAATGCACCTTCTCCGTGAGACGCGGTGCAGGGAAGCAACGATGAGCTGAGAGCCAATCAAACCAATCTTCTGGTCGATCGGCCGAGACAGTCGACTGTGCCATTGCTGAATCAGCTCCGCCGAAGGGAGGGCGCAAAGCAGGCCAGCGATGGGGCAAGGGCTGGCGCATCAAGCGGCGGTGCAAGCGGCGCACGCTGCCCTGCACCTTGGATGCCTGCTTGGGGCGAAGGCTGCGGCGGTGCTGGGGCTTGATCAAAGCCAAGGCCTGCTGCAATTGCTGCGGGGAGGGACGCAGATCGGGCAAAGCCTGTTCCAAAGCCTCAAGTTGCTGCTCTGGCGCCTGAAACCAGCGGTCAAAATCAACCACAAGCCAAGGCAGATCCGCCTGCTGAGCGGCACTGATCACCTCCAGGTTGTGACGCCACCACAACTGCTGGGCGCGGTTGGCATCCATTCCCACCAATGGGCCATCACGCCGCACCAGGGAGGTGACAACCTCTGCCGGATCACGAACCGCCAACAGCAGGCGCAAGGGGATGGCTAGCTCGCGGCAGAGCTCCACCCACAGCGGCAGCAAACGACTGCTACGGGGATCCTTGATCGCCCACAACCCCTGTTGCTGATCCCTGGCCGCTGCCAGCAGAGCAAGGAGCTGGACGTAAGCCTGACGAGTGGCGGGATGCTGCAACCACCCCTCAGGCAAGGCCAAAGTGCCTTCTTCTGCTGGCCACCAACGCTGAAGATCAATCAGCAGGCGCTCCTGCAAAGCCACGACGGCATCCCACTCGAAATACCCCTCGGGGTTGTTCTGATCCCCAGCAATGGTTTCGCCAGGAAGTTCGACCCCCAGTCGCTGCAGGATCCCGCCCAACAGTGAGGTGCCGCTGCGATGCATGCCGACCACCAGCAACAGAGGAGGCCTGGACACAACAAGCGCTGCAGGATGGGGTGACGCTAACCCGCACCCTGTGGCTCTCCATCCCCCCAAAAAACTCGGATGGCCCTGGAAGAGGTTGCGACTGCCCCACTTTCTCGGGCTTGGTACCCAGAAAGGGGGCACCACCAGCCTTCAGAAACTGCTGGAGCAGCACCCCGGGGTGTACCTGCCGCCCTGCAAGGAGGTGCATTACTTCAGCCAGCACGCAGAAGAACCATTGCGCTGGTACGCCGAGCACTACCGCGACGCCCGGCGCGGCCAGCGACGGGGCGACATCACACCTTTTTATCTGTTCCATCCCGACGTGCCGGCCCGCATCCGCGCGCTGCTGCCGAGGGCCAAGATGATCGTGCTGCTGCGGGATCCGGTGGAACGGACCCTGTCACAGGTATTTCATGCCCGCCGCCATGGTTTTGAAGCGCTGGAAGTGGCGGATGCTCTGGCGGCGGAACCTGAGCGACTGGCCACAGGGGGTGCCTACAGCTTCCAGAAACACAGCTACGTGGCGCGCAGTCGCTACCTGGAGCAGCTCGATCGCTACGAAGCGCTGTTCCCTCAGCGACAGCTGCTGGTGCTGAAAAGCGAAGCCCTGTTCAACAACACCCCTGCTGTTTGGCACACCATCCAGCAGTTCCTCAATCTGGAGGCGATCCCGCTGCCGATGGCCCTGCCGAAAGCGAATGCCGGCAGTGGTGAGGCAGCACAGGTGCCTGCTGCGGTGCGGGGCCAACTCAGAGAGGCGCTTTCAACCACCGCTTCAGGCGTGAAGCAGCGCTACGGAATCGACTGGGGCTGGAGCTGATCGCGTGGGATGGATCGGAGAGGTCAAGGACTGGAGTCAGCTGATCTGGGAGGACTGGCGCTTTCGCACACGCCAACCCGGACGCTGGCAACGGATGACCCTGCGGGACGTCCCGGTTGCGCCGATTGAAGAACTGCTGATGCGTTGGGCAGGCGGCAGCGTCTGGAGAGGAGGTCCGCAACTGATGCCGTGGCATCCGATCTGCCCAGGCTTACGCCACTACCGCGGAGACGAACCGGCCGATGATCCCGCCCTAAGGATGGAGTCAGCCGATCAGTGGCCTGTGGAGAGCGGCCGCCTGTTCTGGTGCGGCCCGATCGTGCATCACTTCGGCCACCAACTGGGGGAATTCGGCGGCCGCATCCTGCTGGCCAGCCTCGATCCACGACCAGGGCAGCTGCTGTTTCTGCATCCAGACGGGGATCAAGCCTTCGACAACCTCACCAGCTGGCAGCAGGCCTGGATCCGCTATCTCAACCCAACCAACAAACCGGTGTTGATCCGCGGCGGGGGCTTGCGGGCACGAGAGCTGGTGGTGATCCCTCAACAGCAACGCCTGGGCTGCCCGCCCACAGCTCACCATCTGCGGTCCCTCGGCCGTCTCAAGCGCTCAGCCTCGTCCGTCAATGAGGTGTTGGTGCTGTCGCGCTCTCGCTATGCAGCCGGCCGCGACCAGCCCAGCCTGCGGGGATCTGTGGCCGGGGAAGCGGCCCTGGATGCATGGATGCAACGCCAAGGCGCTCGGATTGTGTATCCAGAAACGCTGCCACTCGAAGAGCAGCTGAAGCTGCTGCACTCCACGCAACATTTAATTGTGGCGGAAGGCAGTGCACTGCATGCACTGGAACTGATCGGCCGCCAACCAGACAAGACCGTGACGGTGATCGCCAGGCGCCCCCTTTGGCGGGGCATGGACCGAGCACTGCGCAGCCGCTTCCCTCAATTGCGCTGGATCGATGCCGTGCAAGCCCTGCATTGGCTGCCCCCCGCCAACCCAAGGGTGAAAGGCGTCGCCCAACTGAACTGGACACAGCTGACAGCGGAGCTGCGTGAACGTTTCGGCTGGGAGGCCACCGCGAACGACATCAGCGGTTTGGAAAACGCTGCCAACGCGCAACTGGCTCACCTGCAGCAAACGCTGCCGATCCAGACACAACGCTGCACGGCCAAGGACCGCACAGCACTCAGGGCAGGAGGTTGGTGAGCATGCGGCGCAGAAGCTGCCGTTTGGAGAGTCTTGAGGTCGTTTGAGCCTGAACGGGCACACCACGCACCCGCATCAGCAGAGGCACCGTGAGCGTGGCGGGGTGGCTGATGCCGTGCTCCCACAAGCCATCCTCCCCCCAGCAATCGCCGTGATCGGCGCAGACGAGCACTGTTCCATGAGCAAAACACTCGAGCAGGGGTTCCAACTGTTGGTCAACCCACTCCAAGCAAGCGCGCTGACGACGGGCGCTCTCGACTGCGCAGCAGTGCTCCGATCCAAACGGCACACAGGGGCTGGGCCAACGCTCCCAATCAGCCCCCTCATGCCAGTAAGGCACATGGGTTTCGCCCACATTGAGGAACACAAAGCGTGGCTGACTCTCCGGCGCCTGCGCCAGACGCTGCTCAATCCAGAGCAACTGCGCGCCCAGGCTCCAGGTGTTACCTGCGAAGTGAAAGTGTTCAAAGGGCTGGGCCAGCACGGCCCCGGTGTCGCTGGCGGTGTTGAACCAATCGACCGCGCCACTGCCGATCGTGCAGTAGCCCTGCCGGCGAAAACCCTCAATGATGTTGGCGCCTTCGAGGCGGAAGCTTTGCTCACCGTCATGGCCGGCATGGCCAGCGAAAGCCATCCGAAACAACTTGCCTGCCTTGGGGTTCAACCAGGGCTCAGCACAACCCTCAACCCCCGGCGTGAAGCCCATCCAGAAGGCAGCATGGCTGCCATAGGTGAAGTAGCTGGGTGCCAGGGCCTGATGCAGGGGGCCGATGGCAGCGAAATGAGGCAACGCACCCTGGCTATGGGCGGTCGCAAACGTGTCGAAGCGGCAGGAATCCAAGCTGATGAACAGCACATCACTGGCTGCCATGGGCAAAGCGACACCGGGGGAGACCGGTAGGCTATGCCGAAGATTTTGCCCAAAGGTTCTTGAGCACACGGCAGAAACGGCGCTTCATGCTCCTGCCTCAGGAACACACTGTGATGGTGCGTCAGACCTCCAAATGGGGACAGATCTTCCTGCTTTCGCTGGTGGGCCTGGGTGCAACCGCATTCGCCACGGCCTGGTTCTATCGGCTGGATGAAGTGATCACAGTCCAAGGCCGCCTCGTGCCACAGAAAGGTGGAGTTGAGGTAAAGAGTCCCGTGAGCGGGCAGCTCAACGAGCTGCTGGTGAGTAATGGAGATCAGGTCGAGGAGGATCAGCCACTGCTGCGTTTTGATGTCAAGGCGGCAAGAGCCCAGGAGAACTCCTTAAGACGGCAACTAGAACTGGAACGCGAGCGCGTGAAAGATCAGCTGCGGCGGAACAGCCAACGCCAACAGACCCTCACCCGTAACATCAGCCTGTCCGAGGAAATACTCGAACGACTCATACCACTACAACGTGGTGGTGCAATTAGTGAAATACAAGTCCTGCAGCAATCCAACCAACTGGAGTCACAACGCGACGAATTGCTACAGCTCCAAACACAACGTGATGAGCTTCAAAACGACAGCCAAAGCAGAACTGCAAATCTCGAAGGTCAACTGAAGCAAATACAAAGCCAGCTACGTAACGAAATCGTAAAAGCACCTATCAGCGGCACTATTTTTGACCTGCAGCCTGACAACAATAGCTACGTGGCCACCAACGCTGAACCGCTGCTGAAAATTGTGCCTAAAGGCAAATTAGGCGGGGAGGTTAACGTAGGGAATCAAGACATTGGCTTTATACGTCCTGGGCAAGCAGCCAAAATTCGCATCGACTCTTTTCCATACACGGAGTACGGCGAGATCGACGGCACCATTCGAAGCATTGGTGCCGATTCCTTGCCCCCAAACGAACTGATCCGTTCTTATCACTTTCCCGTTAACTTGAGCCTGAGCCGCTCAAACCTTGAGACCAAAGACGGCACAGTAATTCCGCTGCAATCAGGTATGACTATCACTACGAACTTGAAACTCCGTGATAGACGATTAATTGAATTATTAAGCGATTTGTTTACCAATCGGAGCGAAAGCCTGAAGCGCCTGCGTCAACCATGAGCTTGAATCAAAACTACGACAAATCGGCAATGTGGATCGACGAAGCTCCTATATCTGGCAATGAGATCGTTAAAATCATACGCAGGCAGGGAGGATTGCCCCTTTTAGTACAAGATTGGATATTGGATAATACATTAGCTCATATTAATATTGATCCAGAAACGCAATTAAATGCGCTTAGTGACTACAGAGAAAACAACCACTTAACGAGCGACGAAGCATATGCGGACCACTTACAAACACGTCATATCGACGAATCTCTTTTAATTAAAATATTGTCCCGTCCGCTGCAAGTTGTTCAGTATCGGGAAGAACGTTGGGGTCCATTTGCGCAAAGCCTCTATCTTCAACACAAGGAGCGCTTCGATATGGTGACGTATCAGCGCCTCGAGTCGAGTAATGCTGATGTGATGCAGGAAATTTATTTCCGATTGAAGGATGGTGAAGAAAGCTGGGACGGTTTGGCCCGCCAATTTCCTGGTGCACCCGCTGATGCCACCGCTATGCGGGGGCCAATCCCTGTGGCTGATGTGGAAGCGCCAGTGCTTGACGCCCTACGGAAAAGCGAACCAGGTCGCGTAGCCCGACCTGTGCGAATTGGCAGCCAGGTGATCGTTGTCGCTCTTGAGCAATTTCGGCCAAGCGTGTTCGGAGATGAGGTGCGGACAGCACTACTGAGACAAGCTTTCGACGAGTGGATTGCCCAGGAATGCAGCAGGATGCTGAACAAGATCAAGTTTCCGGAATGACTGCGAGCGTCAACCCCACCAACCGATTGGCCTTGCTTCGAGGATTGAAGGAGTTTGAGCAAGCCTCAAACACATCCATACAGCGGCTTGCTGATGAGGCCGAGTTGATCGAGCTGCGACAAGGCCAGACTCTTTTGAAGGTTGGCGCGTTGGGAACGCATGCATTCGTGGTTACCAATGGAGCACTGCGGTTGCTTGCTGAAGAGCCCTTTCACAGCGATCTGTTCAGCGTGGGCCGAGCTGAAGCTGGCGAACTGGTGGGAGTTGTCGGATTGTTGCGTCAATCCCCCTGCGAAGGAGCGATCGCACGCCGCCCCACACAACTCATAAGCCTCCCGCTTGAACTTCTAAACACTCTGATGAGAGACGATCAGGGCCTACAAGCGGGTCTCCAGAACCATTGGTCGGCATGCGAGGGGGCAGCCGTGCTCAGCCAGCACCTGCGCAAGCTGCCCCACCCTCCAGCCGATCCCTGCCAATGGATCCTGGCGCAGCTGCGAAACAGCGCACCAGGAACAAATCACTCCGATCAGGCAAAACAACTGCTGAGCACGGTCCTGCCTGAGCATGCAGAACTCACAGGGTCAACACTCAACTCTGAACAAAACGAGGCGCTAAGCCAATTCAGCCCGCTGCCGCTTCGATTTTGGCCATGGACTCCCGTTCAAGACGCTTCACCCGCGTCTTCAGTATCACAACCCGTTGAAATTGAACAATCAGACCCCACAAGCAACCAAGAAACACCCAAGATCTGGAATGCGAGCCACAATCTCGATTTAGACCAACTGGGTCTGCGCAACGCAAAAAGTCAGACTGACCTGCAGGGATTTAGGCCCATACGAGGGCATGGACCCGTTGGTGCCAATTTAGCCACTCTGCGCATGCTGGCTCGAGCTTACGACACGCCCTGTCCAGTGGACGTGATCGAAAAAGTTTTGGAGGGGGCAAGCGAACGCAGTGGCCAGATTCCGATTCACACCATTGGCCAGCTGGCCGAATCAATGGGTTTACAAACCCAAGTTGGCTCCGTGAAATTCGAACAGATGCATCGCCTTGAGCTGCCCGTAATCGTGGCAGCTCATAGTCATTTTGCGCTGTTAACACAGGTTAAAGAAGGCAAGGTGTTGTTGGCAGATCCAGAACGCGGCTGGCGCACCCTGCCATTTGAAGAGGTTCGGGCGGATTGGGGCAACGACGTGCAAGTGGTATTGGTCAAACGCCTCGCCGACACACCAACGAAGCAATTTGGATGGAGCTGGTTTGCCCCTGTTCTAAAGCGCTTTCAGTGGCCGCTGATTCAGGTTTTATTGGCCTCACTGTTCATCCAATTGTTCCAACTCGCCAATCCTCTGCTGCTGCAACAGATCATCGATAAGGTGATCAATCAGAGCAACCTCTCAGCCCTACAGGTGTTGGGTGCCGCTCTAGTCGTGGCTGCGTTGTTCCAAGGGCTGCTTACAGCGGTGCGCACCTGGTTGTTGATCGACACCACCGACCGCATGGACTTACTGCTGGGAAGCCAAGTGATCGACAAGCTGTTGCGGCTACCGCTTCGCTTTTTCGAAAAAAGACCTGTAGGTGAACTTTCGCAACGCCTCAGCGAGCTTGGAACGCTGCGTGGATTTCTCACAGGTACGGCAATTACCAGCGCATTGGATCTGCTATTTGCCACCATTTACATCCTAATTATGTTGATGTACAGCCCACTCCTGACGGCTGTAGCTCTCGGCACAGTGCCTCTGTATGTGCTGATGATCCTGTTAATCGCGCCGATCTATCGGAAGCTCATCCGCCACCAAGCTCAATTTGCTGCCCGAACACAAAGCCACTTGATCGAAACCTTGGGGGGGATTCAAACCGTTAAAGCACAGCATTTTGAACTCAATTCCCGCTGGCGTTGGCAGGAGCGATATTCAGGCCAGATTGCTGAAGGTTTCAAAAGTGTCGTACTGGGAAGCAGTGCAGGCGAAATAGGTAACTTCTTAAATCAACTCAGTTCACTACTGATTATCTGGGTGGGTGTTTATCAGGTAGTAAACGGCGATCTAAGTCTGGGACAACTGATTGCCTTCCGCATCATTGCGGGCTATGTCACAGGACCCATCCTGCGATTGTCCAGTCTGTGGCAGGGCTTCCAACAAGTTGGGATCTCCATGGAGCGCCTCGCTGACATCGTTGACCAAGTGCCGGAAGCAGGCGAACGGGATGCCGATCAAATCTCGCTTCCACCAATCAAGGGCAACGTGAGCTTTGACACGCTGAAATTCCGATTTGGCACTCAGGGCCCCATGCAGATTGATGGCGTTGATCTTTCTGTTGAGGCGGGTAGCTTCATCGGCATCGTTGGTCAGAGCGGAAGCGGCAAAAGCACATTGATGAAACTTCTTCCCAGGCTCTATGAACCCAACGAGGGCAGAATCCTGATCGATGGCTATGACATCAGCAAAGTGAGCCTGAGCAGTGTTCGCCAGCAAATCGGCATTGTCCCCCAGGATTGTCTTCTTTTTGAAGGCACTATCCGCGAGAACATCACCATGAATGTTCCAGAAGCTGACACCGAAGCAGTCATTAGGGTTGCTCGTGCCGCAGAGGCCCATGACTTCATCATGGAACTCCCAGATGGCTATGGCACACACCTCGGTGAACGCGGAGCAGGTCTGAGCGGAGGGCAACGACAACGTATCGCCATTGCCAGGACCTTGCTTCAAAATCCAAATCTTCTTGTTTTAGACGAGGCCACCAGCGCCCTCGACTACGACACCGAAGCCAACGTGTGTCGCAATCTCCAAGATCAGCTCAAGGGGAAAACGGTGTTTTTCATCACCCACCGTCTCAGCACTGTCAGACACGCCGACCGCATCGTGATGATGCATCAGGGACGGATCGTCGAGCAGGGGACTCACGAACAGTTGATGGATCTTGGCGGGCGCTATGCCACCCTCTATGCCCATCAAGGTGACGCCTGAAGCACCCGATCTGCCACCAACTGCATCAACTGCAGCTGACGGGGAACGCAACGCTCCAGGCTGTAGTCGGCGAGGATCGACTCCCGCGCTGCTCTGCCAAGTGAATCAGCACGTTCTCGATTGCCCAGCAAGTCAGAAACAGCATTGGCCAACTGATCCGGAGAAAAGAAATCCACCAATAATCCATTGACACCATCTCGAATCACCTCCTGAACAGGGGCTGTGGACGACCCGACAATGGGCAATCCAGTGCTCATCGCCTCAAGCAAACTCCAGCTGAGAACGAAGGGATAGGTGAGATAAACGTGGCATGAACTAAGTTTCAACAATTGCAGAAATAGCCCATAGGGAAGATTCCCAGGAAAATGAACCTTAGAGGGATCATATTGACCCTTAATCTGAGCTAGAGAAAGGTCACGCCAAGTCCCTACAGGCGGCTGCTTCCCGTAGGCAGCACCCTCATGCCCTCCAACAATCACAATATGCGCATTAGGGCATAACTTTTGGATGGCCGGAATCGCACGAATAAATGTGAGACATCCGCGGTAAGGCTCAATTCGCCGATTCACAAAAGTGATGATGTGGTCTCCAGCAGACAAAAGAGTTCCATCCGACATCTGAATTGGAGAAGGGTTTACTTCCGGCGCAGCAATGCGTGTATCAATGCCGTCGTGAATCACACTTATGCGATTACGTAGGTGATGAGGAAAGCTGCTGCGCTGGAAAGAAGTTGGACTGACATTCCAACTGCTGGCCTCAAGCATTAACAACTGATTGGCATTCTTCATACGCAACTTGGCACACGCCTCCCACTCCAATGGCCCTTGCAATTCGTCGTCAAAATCAAAGTCGAAACCACGAGCGTTGTAATAAAACTCTTGATAACTGAGCAGTGGCGACTCTGGCCAAACATCACGCAGGAACAAGGCCTCACCCCATCCAGGATGCGCACAAATGAGATCTGGCACGAAACCTTGCTCTCGCAGCTGGTATGCAGCTCTTGCACAGGCCTCGGCACGGATCACTTTGGCTTCCGTTTCAGCAGCCCAGGGATGTACGTCCTGTCCTGTTCCGCGACTAAGGCCATAACGGAGATAAGTCACGGCCTCAGGAATGGGTTCCGTGAGCGGTTCAATCCCTAGCCCCACCAATTGATGACCCTGGGAGGCCAGAGCTCGCACCACATGAAGGTACTGAGCTGGGAAGCTCTGGTGGACAAAGAGAATTCGCATGCATAGGGAGCAATGCGTCGATCTTGACAGGAGAGAATCAGACATCCGCAACTGAAAGGCCTTGGACATCGTTTTCATCCATGGCAACTACCCCGCCCAATTCCGCCATCTCGCCGCTGCTCTAGGCAGCACGGAAGCCCATCGGGTAATTTTCCTGACGGACCGGGTTGACGCCGCTAGTCAACCGATTCAAGGCGTCGAGACACGTCAGCTTGCTATGCACCGCATGCCGTGTGAGAGCACACATCACTATCTCGTGGCCACAGAAGAAGCGGTTTTAAAAGGTCAATCGGTGTTGCGGGCTCTGCATGAGCTGTTGCAAGAGGGGGTTATCCCACGACTAGTGATCAGTCATGCGGGCACAGGACTCGGACTGTTTGTAAAAGACCTGTTACCAAAGGCAGTTCATATTGGCCTGTTTGAGTGGTTCTTCAAACCCGAAACCGCCCGGTGGCTGCTGCCAAATTTCGAACTGAACGAACAGCTACAAACCAGAATGCGAAATTTGCCGATCCTCGATGAACTAAACAGCTGCGACGTTGGCGTCGTCCCCACTACCTGGCAGAAGCAACAATTCCCGAAAGAGTTTCACCATAAGCTACAAGTGATCTTTGATGGAATCGACATGAACTTTTTCAAGCCAGAACCAAGCATTGATCAAACCACTATCAATCTTGAGGGCGAAGAACTTACAGCCCCACTCCAAATAAAACCTAGCAACTTGCTACTTAGCTACGCAACGCGTGGCATGGAAACCCTTCGCGGATTTCCAGAGTTTCTCGCAGCAGCAGCCCGTGCGCTCAGCGAAATTCCCAATCTTCAAGTAGTGATCGCCGGACGCGACAGACGCGCCTACAGCTATGACGCACCAAGCCACGCAGGAAGCTGGAAAAGCAAAATCCTCGAGGAACTCGGAGATTTTCCCGGACAAGATAGGTTGCACTTTACCGGCTTAATGCCATATGAGCACTACAAACAACTACTCCAACGCAGCAACCTTCACTGTTATTTCACACGCCCATATGTGACAAGCTGGAGCCTTTTTGAAGCAGCTGCGTGCGGAGCCAGACTTTGCGTGAACCAGTCCCCTGCAACGGAAAATATTGTCGAAAATTCAGAGTTGGTCACATGGGTTAATCTTGATAATAAAACAACACTAAACAACACAATAGTCAGGGCACTTCAAAATCATGGCAACAAACAACGCAGTTCGTTAAAAACAGACTTCGCCCTTACCAATAGCCTCGCACAGTGGCAAAATCTCATCAACCACTGCCTCACTCACAACAGTTGATCGAAGTTCAGCGGAGTGCCGCGCGTATAGGCTCGCCTGGCCTGACGCCCCAATAACTGCTCATAGAGATAAGGTGGCGCCCCATCACCAGGGCGAACGATCCGCAGATTTTCTGTGCTGAAGGCCTCACCTTCCTCAATATCAGCTGAAACATAAATAGAACGGCGAAACACTAGGCTTTTACGCTCTGCATCTGTAGGGCCATAACGCACCTGGCCCAATGCTTTCCAGGCACGTTCAGCCTCAGTAACCAGGGCATGAAGCTCATTGGGCTCCAATGAAAATGCGCTGTCAACACCTCCATCCGCACGCGAGAGCGTGAAATGCTTTTCAATCACACTGGCCCCCAGGGCCACGGATGCAACAGCCACACCCAAGCCCATAGTGTGATCACTGAGGCCGACCTCCGTTCCAAACAAGTCGCGCAGATGAGGAATGGTTTGAATGTTGGTGTTTTCAGCGCTAGCAGGGTATGTACTAGTGCACTTGAGCAAAACCAACTGGTCACAACCCGCAGCTCGAGCGGTCTCAACCGCCTTCTCCAGCTCTGCCAGAGACGCCATGCCAGTGGAGATAATCAAAGGCTTACCGGTGGATGCAGCCTTGGCAATCAATGGCAAATGGTTGTTCTCAAAACTGGCAATCTTGTAGGCAGGTGCTCCCAGGTCAGTCAGAAAATCAACAGCAGACTCATCGAACGGTGAACTGAAACAGATCAGACCCAACTCCCGGGCTCGATCCATGATCGGCTTGTGCCAATCCCAGGGTGTATAAGCCAGTTTGTACAAGTCGTGCAGATTCTTTCCTGACCAAAGAGAATCTGAATCCTTGATCTCAAAACTGCCGCCACGAACATCCAACGTCATGGTGTCGGCTGTGTAGGTCTGCAGCTTGATGGCATGGGCACCGGCACGGGCAGCAGCCTCAACAATCTCGAGAGCTCGATCCAGGCTTTGATTGTGATTGCCACTCATCTCTGCAATCACAAACGGAGCGTAACCCGTGCCGATCAAGCGGCCTGCGATGTCAATCGTCATAGGGAGGCGGTTGTGGAGGTCAACGACCCAAAGTTCAAAATGATCTCACTGATTCGGCAGAAGGGTCTAATCCATGGAACACCATCGCCAGAGTTTCATGTCATGCCGGGATTTCGAGGAAACCTCAGCATCGGACTTGAAGCCACATCGCTCAAAGCAGGCGTTGCTGGCATCATTTGAACTGAGCACTTCCGCAACGGCGTGGGTGCTTTGCCCCCAGCGTTGCTGCATGACCTGAAGACCAAGACGCACCAAGGGAACCGAGAGGCCGCATCCACGAGAACATTGATCGAGAGACAAGCCAATCAAAGCTTCGTCTACTCCCCCAGGGCCAGTCGCCGGACTCCGGTCGAAGCGGATCTGTCCAACGGGGCAGCCATCGTGAGTCACAGCAATCAACATCAAACGGTTCGGATTCAGCAAGCCTTGTTCAAACCAGCAATGATGATCGTCCGCAGAAATCAGATCATGCGAAAAACTGTTGGCTCGCACGTCAGGGTCATTGGCCCACTTCAACAAAAGTGCTTCATCTCTTAATTCTGCACGCCTCAATGTGAGGGGAGCATTCAAGCGCAGCATGGCCATGGCGAGACGAGCGGCACCATAACCATCCGTCAGTTGAATACTGCGTTCGGCGGGCCACGGCTCAACAAGTCGCGCCTTCAATGCATCAACGATCTGCGGCACCTGCACCTCTGATGCATCCCCCAGAAGCATCAGAAATCCTGCCTGATCGAGAGCCTGGGCAAAGGGCAATTGGTTCTTAGCGATCGCCACGACCAAAGTTGGAAGCCCTAAGCAAGCTCTCTCCCAAGCAGTCGACCCGCAAGCACCGATAGCCAGGTCAGCACGCACCATCAACCCAGCAAGGCTGGGAAGAGGGTCGTGCAAGGTGGTGAGGGGTCGACGCGAAACCATATCTGCAACAGTCTCGCGATGGGGAGACTGATGACCGAGAACAACATCAACTGCGACGCAAGACAACTCAGGCGCCATCAACGCCTCTAAAGCACGCGTCGTCAGGTTGTTGAGATCGACTCCACCAAAAAACACAAGCACTCGGTGCAACTCTCTGCGGGCAGGAACGAGAGCATGAAACCGGGGATATTCGGGACCAAGGAGAGCGTAGTGAGGCCCAAGAAATGTGCGGCAGTGCTGCGGAAGAAGACCTGAATAGCGCGTGTCCACTCCTGAACCGACGTAGTTCTGATCCAACAACAGATCCGCTTGATGCGACCGATCAGCAAGATCATCGATCACCAAAAGTTTTGAAGAAAAACGCGTACCAAACCGCTGAAGCAGATGATTTTCCCAAACAGCATCAATTCCATAATGATCAACCACGACCCAATCAATCGACTGGAGCCCCGCGGCTGAAATCAGGTCAAAGGTTTGATCTGCATCCTGTTGCTGACTACAGCCCAGCCAGGCTTCATACAACGTACGTCCCTCCAGTTCTTCACAAGTCAATAGAGGAAGCTCAGGCAAGGTCAAAACACAAAACTCCTGCGCAAGAATCTCAATCAGATCACCAGGCTGACGACGACAGAGGAATACAACATCAGCCCCAGACCGAAGCAACTCTCGAGCCAACGTGCGGCAACGCATCACATGACCACTCCCAATGGTCATGGACGCATCGCAGCGAAAGAGAACCTGATTCACAACCAGAAACAACAATCCATTAATTCAACCGTTTAAACCCAGAGTGACAAACAGGACCTTCAAGCAATGCGTGAACAGAGCGACCATCCTCACATTCAGAAATCAAAGCAAAAACCCGATCCAACGCTTCAAAATATGGGCTCAAAACTCTTGGTGTGTGCATGATGCATGCATAACAACTGGTCGACGCTAAATAACCCATCTTGAGCATTTCCTGAGTCAACAGTGTTTTGTATTCCAACGCCAACGAACTCTCAAAAGCGAATCCAGCAAGGGCAGGCAAACCGTTGTGGCGAATGGAGAGTCCATGACGGTCAGCCAACTCTTGCCATTGGCGACGAATCTGATTACCAATCGCCGTAACCACCTCCCAACTGCGCTCACGTTCCATCACCTCGAGCGTTTTAAGTGCAGCGGCTGGTCCAATGCGTTCTGTCCAGAACGTGCTACTGATGAACGTTGTCTGTGCAGCCTCCATGACGGAACGTCGGCCGATCGTAGCTGTGATCGCGTGACCGTTGCCAAGGGCTTTGCCAAACATGGCCATATCCGGCTCAACTCCATACTTGAGATGAAGGCCTCCAAAGGTTTCACGGAAGCCAGATGTGCACTCATCAAAGATCAGCACAATGCCCCGACGCGTACAAAGTTCACGAACAGCCTCTAAAAAACCAGGATCGGGCGGAGAAGATCGTTGTACCTCCATCTTCACGGCAGCGAGTTCGTGGCTAGACACGATCGCCTCTAATTGATCCAACCGATTGAAAGAAAAAGGCTGAACACTACCTGCAAGGCCTTGAGGAACTCCTTTGGGTTCAAGACCCGGCAATAAGTGCTCTTGCAAGCCAGAGTCGTTTTGAAGGTTGGTGGCTAGGTACCAATCGTGCCAACCGTGATAGCCACAGATCGCAACAGTATCTCGACCAGTGGCAGCACGCGCGATACGAATTGCAATGGCATTGGCCTCGCCGCCACTACGAGCAAAACGAACCATCTCTGCCCAGGGATGCAACTGGATCAAACGCTCAGCAAGCCAAACCTCTTCTGGACAATTGAGGGTACTCATGTTGCCGGCTGCCAAAGTGGAGGCCACCGCAGCATCCACATCTGAGTGGCCATAACCAAGCAAGTTGGTGCCAATACCCATAATGCTCATATCAATTAACTCACGACCGTCCAAATCCCATACGCGGCAACCCTTCGCTTTGGAGAAATAGGCAGGCCACTGATCCGGCAGAAACATTTCCGCCCGCTTTGAAAGCAGCATATTGCCGCCAGGAATGCATTTTTTAGCCCGCAACCAGAGCTCCTGACCTTTGCCTTGCCCCAATGTCACTTACACACCTCCATCAGAATCAGAGGCTAACGACTTCAGGTATCCAGCATTGCGCTCGGTGTGCAAATTACGACCAGCAAGAGCGGGGTGGTTGTGCAAATAATCCACAACGGCATCAACACCAAAACACGGATTATCAGCACCCAAGGCTGAGGCAATCTGACGAACAACCTCTAAATCCTCAGGGTCGTCAACAGTGACGCGATAGAAAGGACGAGCAGGCGTGTGCTGGAAGTGGCCCCAAACAAGACCAGCATGCTCGCTACGAAACCATGGCGTTACATGCTCACGCTCCGACTGCAATCGCGCCTCATTGAGGGCTCGCTCCAATAGAGGAGCACGAAAAACTTCGACATCAAAACCATCAGGAACACTTAACTGTTTCTCATCAACACAATTAGCCAAGTAATCCCAGACTCCATCGATAAATGCCTCGACCAATTCATCAACTAATATCGGGTCACTGAATGGGCAGTCACCTGTTAAACGGACAACAATGTCTGCATCATGATGAAGCGCACAATCGCGAAAACGGCGAAGAACATCCTGCAAGTCACCTCTGTAAACCGTATAACCAGCCGATTCAACAACGGATGCCAAATCATCATCTGAGCTGTCACATGACGTGGCAAGCACAAGACGATCCAAACTCTCACACCGCTTCAGGCGCTCTAACTGGTAGACGACCATCGGAACGCCCTCAATGGGCAACAGCACTTTCCCAGGCAAACGTGATGAAGTAGATCTCGCCTGAACAATGCCGAGGATTGTCATGATGCAGACAACCAAGAGGATCGAGGCAAACCCATGCGCCAGACATCAACCCTGGAACCATCGCTCACCGCTTCTTGGCGCAAGGTTCCTTCAAGTTCAAACCCATTCTTCTCGAAAGCACGACGACTACCGATATTGCCGGCATAAATTCCAGCGTTCAACTTCTGAAGATCTAACTCCCGGAACGCCCAGTCGCGAACAAGCCCAATGGCTTCGCTGGCATAACCCAAGCCCCAGCAACTTTTATCACCAATGAACAAACTGAGATCGGCACGTCGATGCAGCCATTGAATGGGACCTAATTTGATATTGCCGATGTGACGCCCATCCTCGACAAGGCAAATTGCAAACCAAGGATTCGCAGGGTCGTCACGATGATTCTGCCAATACGATTGGAGCGCTTCCATCGTTTGTGGCAAAAAGCGAGTTTCCAGATAGCGGCTAACATCACCATCATTCAACCAACTCAAGTATTGGGTACTAAGGTCAGATGGGTGAAGTGCTCTCAGCACAAGACGCTTTGAGTTAAGCATGGTTAAACCTCGAGGCGTATAGAGACACCAGCATTACGGATATGAGACCTGCATTGCATTGGATTTTGATCACGTTGTGAAAAAAATGTACCCGCAGCAACGGCGGAGGCTCCAGCCGCGTAGCCCTCAACAAAATGCTGGGCTAATCCACAACCGCCAGAGGCGATAACAGGCACGATTAAATTCTCAGATAAGAGAGATATTAAACGAAGTTCCAATCCTGAACCACTACCGTCCCGATCGATGGATGTCACCATCACCTCACCAGCGCCACGCTTGACGGCCTCTTCAGCCCAAGTTAAAGGGTGAAGACCACTGTCAATACGACCGCTATCGGTCCACACACGCCAATCATTCCCTGACTGCAGGCGCACATCAAGACTGAGGACCACACACTGAGCACCGTATGCACTCGCCACCTGATCAATCAGCTGAGGGCTATCCAGAGCGGCAGTATTCAAAATCACCTTGTCAGCACCTCGGTCCAACAAAGCCTGCACCTGATCAAACGAGTGCAAACCACCACCTACAGCCAAAGGGGTCGCCAAAGCGTCACTGACATTCTCAACGGTCTCAAGCAAAACTGGCCAACTATGCTGCGTGCGCTCCAGGTCAACGAGAATTAATTCATCAGCTAATTGAGCTTCATAGATTTTGGCCTGAGATAACGGATCTCCAATGGCACGACGATTTGAAAATTTTCTTGTGACAACCAATACAGGCTGTGCACCCCGAAAACTCTGTCGAAGAGCAAGCTGCAATTTAGGAATAAGGCGTCTCTTTAACATGAGGTCATACCCAAAAAGTTTGCGAGCAAAAAACGACCTAAACGCTGACTTTTTTCTGGATGAAACTGAACGCCAAGACACATTCCGCGTCCGACAACAGCCGCAAACTTATCCCCATAATCGGAAACCGCCAAACAATCAGCAGGGGCAAATGTTTGGAAAGCATAACTATGAACAAAATACATATCACCCCCCGCTGGAATGGATTTAGATAGCTGATGACCAGTATGTTTCCAATAAAGTGAGTTCCAACCAACATGTGGCAGAGCAAGTTGCGGATCTATCGCGAGACGCTCAACATGGCCTGGAACAAGATCAAGACCAGCAATGTCGCTGCCGTCCTGACTTCCTTCCACACCATGGCTTGCCAGCAACTGCATACCCAGGCAAATCCCTAACAAAGGACGATCGACCTCAAGCCAAACATTCTTGATCCATGCCGACCATCCTGTCGAGTTCAGCGCATGCATCCCCGCGGCGAAAGCACCAACCCCCGGCAAAACAACATGGGTGAATGGATGTTGTAACTGTGAGGCAGGAGGCTCTTTCAATTTTCGTACATCGCAGTCCTGACGCTGAAGTGCAGCAACCACCGAGCCAATGTTGCCGAGACCTGCATCAATCACCAAAACATGAGGACGCGTCATCCCGCGCCACACCCCTCAGAGGAGCCACAATTCGCGCAGGTTTCAGCCCAACGGCCAACCTGATCTTCAGCATCAGCAGGATCTAATCCATCTCCACGAAGCCAATCTGAAAAGTCAGGCGTGGATTCACCTTGACGCAGCTCAGAGACCTCAAACTTCCAAGGTGAGACCTGATGTCCTGCAGCAATCGTGTAGAACTCTTCTTCGTTCAAGCCGACATAGTCAAGGAACAAATCGAGACTTGGAGGTCGGCGACCCTCAAACTGCCGAATCATCGCCTGAGCTTCCTCTTTGGAAATACGGCCGTTACGTAAATCGATAGCAGCCAAGTGAGTGGGCCTTGTATAACCCCTCTTGATGTATTTAATAAAGTCACGCACACCCTGCATCCAACACTCAATTTTTTCGTAATTAAAATCCTCTGGAACGTTCTCAACAACATCACCCTGCCAACCCAGCTCAGACTGAATTTTGCCAACCTGCATCTTCACGTCCCAAGGGATATAGCTCCCTAAACACACAGAACGATAGCCAAGGGAGCGCAGATCTTTCAACGCAGGATATCGAAAAGGCTCAAGATCACGCTCCTCCAAAAAGCCATCTAAGCGAATCAACATATCTTCAGCAGAAATACCGAGATTCACGTAGCGGTTAAACCGCTCTTCATCGACTTGCTCCGGCTGATCATAACTGTAATAAGCGGTGTACTCCGCCGAAGGCTCACCCCAAAAAATCAAAGGAACCTGCTCCTTCAAAGCCACTTGCATGGGATATGCAAAAATTCCTGTATGGCAGTGCCAACAAAAATCACCTTTCTCCAAAAAGGCCTGAAGCATTAAACGTTGGACAACTTTCCAACTAGGCGTAAAATCATGAACATCGACTCCCAATTTACGAAATACGCGATCACAATTTGCACTTAAATTAGGTCGCAGAAACCCATGATTAAAACGAACCACCAGGGGCTTGAGCCCTGGGTAACGTTTCATCAGGTAATACAGAGTCCATGTGCTGTCTTTGCCGCCGCTGAACGGAACCAGACAGTCATAGCGATAGCGGCCGCGATATTCAGCCACCAATGCATCAAGCTGATCAAGGCGCTCTGTCCAATTGATCTCAGCCTTGACTTCCTGAGCCCTGCAGACATTGCACACGCCCTCAGCATCCAGCACCAGGGTTTCGTGTGTTTCAGGCAACAAACAGCGTTTGCAGCGCTTCAGAGCAGCGGAAAAAGGGGCACCCATGACTCAGCGCGGCCAAAATCGTGGGTCAAGAATACCGGGCTCCTGGAGAGCCCAGGTTCGCCACTCACTCTTCCCCCAATGCAAGGGGCCTGACCAAGCCCGAT
This sequence comes from Synechococcus sp. MU1651, assembly GCF_023630635.1. NCBI lineage: Bacteria > Bacillati > Cyanobacteriota > Cyanophyceae > Synechococcales > Synechococcaceae > Synechococcus > Synechococcus sp. MU1651. Next base: position 80,638 of record NZ_JAKUHJ010000002.1, on the reverse strand, counting down.
GCAACTGATTGAGCTCCGCAAGACTGCAAAGACCCAGCACCACCGCTTCAAGATCGGTCTGTTCACGGGCAAAGCCCAAAGCCAGATCAAGCAGGTGGCAGCCCTTAGCGTCCGCCAGAGCCTCCAGACTCATGTGATGGTCACGAACGGATCCATCAGCCCACGCAGGCCATTCGTCCGCTGGTTTCAAGAGCAGACCCTGCAGGTACAGGGAACGCGCATGAATCGCCGTTCCCGCAGCCTTCAGACGGCTAACGGTGCCATCCGCAAGCAAACGTTGGTCGTACAACGAAAGCGGCAGCTGGACCAAATCCAGCAGGTCAGGATTGACGCCCTCAAGGTCAGCTGCAGAGTAAATAGAGACCCCAAGACGCTGCACCAAGCCTCTCTCACGCAAACTCAGCAACCAAGCCTCAAGAATACGGCCTCCAGGTTTAAGAAGATCTGACGGCTGGTGTAACAAAAAGGAGTCGAGACTGGAACAGCCAAGACGACGGCAGCTATTGAAATATGCCGCATCCCAAGCCTCAACATCCTGAGCAACAAACCCTGAGGAAGGTTGTGGGGGAAGCTTACTGATAAGACGCAACTGATGGCCTTGGGGTAGTTGACGACCCAAGACGTCCTCTGCGTTGCCGTATGCCTGTGCTGTATCCAACCAACCAACATCTGATTGCTCAGCCTTCATCAGGATGCGAGCAACCTCGATCTCAGACACCTGACCAGCAGAATTGGTAATGCCATAGTTAAGACCAAACTGCACAGTGCCTAAGCACAAACGAGGCTGTTGGATCATGCAGACAACACTTGAGCAAGTGCACGGACAACGCGCATTTGATCTGCTTCCTGAAGACCTGGGTATAAGGGAAGGCTGATTGCGTTCGAGCCGTAAGACTCCGCTACGGGGAAGTCACCTACTTGGAAGCCTAATCGCTGGTAATAGGGCTGCAGGTGAACAGGCGAATAATGCAGCTGCACACCAATCCCGAGGGTTCTGAGACCCTCGAATACAGAACGATGATGTCTCGCATCAGGATTCAGCAGGCGAATCACTGCCAAATGAAGTGATGAACTTACTTCGGAAGGAATTGAAAGAAGATGGAGCGGCAGGTCGACTAGCAATTTTTCGTAAACTGAAAATAGACGCTGTCTCTCGGCAACTATTTCGTCCAGACGCTGCAATTGACTTAGCCCCAATGCTGCCTGGAGGTCAGTCATCCGATAATTGAAGCCTAATTTTTGTTGTTCATAACTCCAAGGGCCAGGGGCAGGAAACTCAAAACGCTTGTCATCCTTCGTGATCCCATGACTACGCAAATCTGTCATATGTTGTGCCAATTGTGGATCTTTCGTTGTAGCCATACCCCCCTCAGCACATGTGATAATTTTCACAGGATGGAAGCTAAAGACACAAATCTGGCTGTAAGTACAGGAACCAACAAACTCACCCTGATAACGAGCACCTACTGCATGACTAGCATCCTCAATCACTGCAAATCCAAACCGCTTTGCTAAGAAAGAAATTTGCTGCATTGAACAGCTGCTACCACATAAATGAACGGGAACTACTACCTTTGGAAGCAAACCAGTCTGCTCAGCTTGTATCAATTTCTGCTCCAGCGCATCAACACTCATCAGACCTGTTGAGGGATCAATATCAACAAAATCGACATTTGCACCGCAATACCGCGCACAGTTGGCGGAAGCTACAAAAGTAATCGGAGATGTCCACAGCCAATCACCTGGACCTAGACCAAGGGCTAAGCATGCAATATGCAAAGCACTGGTTGCACTATTAACAGCAATCGCGTGATCACAACCAACCTTTTCGGCAACACCACGCTCAAATAACGGGACTACTGGACCCTGAGTGAGGTAGGGGCTCCGAAGAACATCAGTTACCGCCTTAATATCACTTTCTGTAATCGTTTGACGACCATAAGGAAGAAAGGGCTCAGCGGGATCCATAACCACCTGGGATGTCAAACAGGTTTAAAGGAAGAATCAACATGCTCCAAAATTAATGAGCGGATTTGCTCAACATCGAGAAAATCGGAATTAGACCCAGAATTATAGGCAAAACCAGCACGAACAGGATTCACCGGCATACCCGCATCACGATACAGTTTCTGGACAGATCCATCACTAGGCAGGATTGCATAATAGTCACCTAAATCTATCGTAGAAAAACTGTCAGAGCTTGTGATCATTTCCTCGTGTATTTTTTCTCCTGGACGAATACCGACTACAGGCATTTCACAATTGGGACCGATAGCCTTCGCAACATCCATAATTCGATAACTAGGTATTTTAGGAACTAACACTTCACCACCAAGAGCATTCTGTAATGACCAAAGAACCATTTCGACTCCATCATCCAGTGAAATATTAAACCTTGTCATTGCAGGATCAGTAATCGGAAGTACACCGGTAGAAGCTTTAGACAGGAAAAAAGGAATGACAGAACCTCTAGAACCCATTACGTTGCCATAACGGACTACAGAGAAACGAAGGTCACGAGCACCTTTAATATTATTGGCAGCAACAAATAACTTATCGGAGCACAATTTAGTCGCACCATAGAGATTGATTGGAGCAGCAGCTTTGTCAGTGCTTAATGCAACAACTCTACTCACCGAGGTATCCAAACAAGCTTGTATAAGATTCTCAGCCCCAAGAACATTAGTTTTAACAAATTCCATTGGATTATATTCTGCGGCTGGAACTTGTTTGAGCGCTGCGGCATGAATGACGGTGTCGACTTGCTCGAGTGCTCTCCTAAGGCGAACCTGGTCACGAACATCGCCTAAGAAGAAACGCAGCTGAGGGAACTCATCTACAGGAAATTGCTGCTGAAGCTCCCATTGCTTAAGCTCATCACGGCTATAAACGACAAGACGACGAATGTCTGGGAAACGCTGAAGCACACGAGCAATAAAGGCCTTTCCAAAACTGCCAGTGCCGCCAGTGATCAAAAGCCTGGAAGAAGAATCGAACATCGGATCAAGCCTGCTGAGAATCCATTCTGCGATACCGCGTGCGCAACCATTCAGGATCCCAACTTGGCAACTCAGGAACATGAAGCCAAGGCCTCATAACAGTCAACCAAGTCGTCACCACAGAATCTAAAAGCCTCAAGCTCGAAAGAAAATTATCTTTAGACACGGCAAAAGTCTCTGGATGTTTAGACAAGGAGTCATACATTGACATTGCTGAATAGAACAATGGCTGGCATAGCAGTTGTGAAAGTATCCGACGCTGACGACTGTCGCCATCATGCAAACGTTGCAGTAACGGCGACAAACTATCTGCAAGATCCTTCGACCAGCCATTCGACGATTCAATCACAGACTGAAGTTTCGTTATGATCTCAGCCAAATCTACAAGCAAAAGGTCAAAGAGGGCATCACAATCTTCAACCGTAAAACTGCTATAAGGCAACGATAATAATCCACGACGAAGAGCTCCAGGAGCCAAAGAAAACTCAGCAGCCAAAGCATCAGAATCGTCAACAGACTCTACATTTGAGAGAATCACACCCTGTCCTAGCCTTTTAGCTATACAATCAGGAGTAACTTCAATCATTCTATTTAACAAATAACTAGTGTGCATCAGACCTGGCTCGGAGAATACGGTCTTACCTTTATTACCTTTAACAGGTATTGCAAATTCACGAGGGGAAACACCTAGAGCACCTTCAGCGCGAGGCTGACTACGTGATGCCGCAGAAAAATCAGCGCCAACGAACAATAATCTTCGAGAACCAAGAGCCAATACTGCTTCTAATGCGGCATTAATAACATGAGGGCCACTAATTCTCAAAACTGCATTTGCATCATCAGGAAACAATCCGGCAGACGCAGACGCAGGCCTGTGAAAAAAGCATACATTCTTAAATAACTTTGGAAGCCGTGGATCAATCGTACTGCTAACAATCAAATCAATATCCTTAAGGCTAAGCCCCTCTGCGAGCAAGTCAATGAGATCAGTGTAAGTTTCAGCACTACGCTCTAGGCATACAACAGCAGAAGGCTTCACTCCAGCTCGCAAAAGTGATCCTAGAGCACTTCCAGCCGCAACGATATTCAACTTAGCCGCGTGCTTACGGAGCCATGGCAACTCTTCCGTTAATGATGGGCCACTTGCCACCAAGACTATGGGAGTATCTGAATCTAAACAACCTGGCGACAACACCTTCATACCCTTATTGGTAAGTGCATTCCACAAAGCTTGCTGGGTTTGATTAAAGTCATCCGTAGCAAAACCTAGCAAACCACTGACATGCTGCGCAGCACCTTCAGGGGCATGAAGCCAACTATGCAGCTCCATCAAGTCTGGAGAAAGAACAGGACTCCGCAGAACCTGCCATCCATATAATAGTGTGGGGTTTTCTTTTCCAACCTGAGAAAAAAGCCTGTCTTGCAGCGCAATCTTATTCTCATCGATATGAAGAGTCAATCCAATCTTTCGTTCACGACAAAGTGATACAAAGTCAGGGAGATTGAACAACGACAAAGACGCCTTTAACTGCAATGGATCGTCTTCAACCAAGGTAATACTTATCCATTGTGCGTCAGTTAAAGAATTAAGATAGTTATAAAGAGGAAGCAGCATAAGGCTCCCGAACAAAATTAAATTCTTATATGAAGGCTTTTCATTTGCTTCCGGCGTCCCCTCATATGGGAAGGAAGGCAAATAATCAAAGAGAACTTCACGGTGAACATCAACCATCTGCGACAAGATCTTTGTTGAAGAGGCTGATTTGGCATCAGCAGAGCGCATGATTCGGGTCATCGCCACACCATCAGTACGTTCCAGCTGCTGCTTAAGGACCGACTGCAAGGTTGTATGACACGCCTCAAGGACTCTTTCACCCCTAAAAAAGAGGTCCTGATCAGCATCAACGGATCGGCTTCTTAAAACACAATCATCTTGATGATCAGTAACAAGACTAGCCAAAGAAGGCGCCATCTTATTCAACCACAGGCGATTAGTCTCTAGAAGATCCGTACCTAGTTGCTCCAATGCCTTCATCTATCAAGCCCTCCTATCGTCGCACGCCATCTGAACAGGAAGAGCTTCGACCGCATCACACAAGGCGTACAGCTCTCTTTCACATGGCTCAAGCAAATCAGACATAATCTTACGAGCAGATTGTTCAAATAATTTTGCTTTTTCAGGATCAGATGCCATAACAATGAGCTGTCGATTAGCTGCAAAAACTAGCTTGTGAAATGTACTTCGCAAAACACGTCGAGGGAACTGAGCCGACAGGGGAACGTCTAGGCTTAAAAGATCTGTCATTTTCTTAATAACAAAAGGATTCCAATCTTGCTCCGATTCAAGCAACTGCCTAAGTGAATTAATCAATTTTGCAGACTCTGCACGAGGTCGACGACTGGCCCATGATGACAAAAAACGTCTGGGAGTGTATTGCATAGATGTTAACCACCACTCACCCAATTTTGTATCTTCAAAGCTATGCAAATCAGGCTTATCAGAAACAGCTTTGACTCTATCTTCAATCCTGCACGTCTTAGTGCCTTTAATAGTGATACCATCACTTAGGTTAAACACTTCGACATCGGGGTACGTATGAAAGCACGCCTCTAAACTGTTACGAACATCCTGCAGCGGTTGTGATGTATATGCAACACCGCCAAAGTTGGCTTCACATTCAATATCCAAAACTCTCGGAGAAGCTCCAATAGCTTGCTGACTTCTGACCTTATCCAAGGACCTTGAACCCAAATCAACGCCAATCAACGAAAGTTCCTTCATACCCAAAGCAGCTGCCAGGCCAACCCCTGCATTAACACCTTCAGGCCCCTCAAAATTCAAAACTTCGTTCGGACTATTTGAAAAAATAGAGAGCGGAGTTAAGGCTGGCCTAAAAAAGGTCATGTTATCAACAAACATTTCAGCCATCTGCCAATGGCACGTTGAAGACACAATCAAACGGGTGTTGTCTGCACCATATACATCAACTACCTCTTTCATATCATGATAAGTATCATCTGAACGCTCCATATGTACTAAAAAGTCAACGCGGATATTATTTGCCTTCAATGTACGAAAATTAGACCCACAAGATACGACCCAATGAGTACGACTTAATTCACGTAATTTTTCAAGGCTTTCATCTAGACTAGGACCACTTCCACAAACCACCATACGTTCACCTAACGGCAATTGAGGCTTACGATATATTCGGGGCTGTCGTGACAATGCCTGCCATGTGTTCCACACCATATTATGCTCGTCAACTGTATAACCCAAATAATTGACAGTACTACTTAAAGTACTACTTGTAATTTGATCGCGTAGGATTTTAGCCTTTGGTGAACATCCACCTTCAGGTGGAACATATACTACTGCATGGTCAACGCCAGCATGACATTCATTGACAAGCAAAGAAAGCAACTGATTACTTTCACGATAACATCCTACAGTAATCTTGCCACCCCATTCATTCTCTTGAAGATGAGATAACTGTTGCCAGTTAATTTTCCAAAAACTGGTAGCAAAATCTTGCCAATCAGTAACTGCAATTACAAGATGATAAGGCTTGAAATAATTAACTAGCGATTGGAGCGTCGACCCATCCCCGGTTCCAAGCGCTATCAAAAAATAAGGCCGTAATCCTTCACTAGTCGTTATGTCATTATTAGGATCAAATCCCAAATCAGAAACAACTTGCCTCATCTCTAACAATGGCTGAAGAAGATGAGGATCTTTGGCATGAACATCAAGATACTGCTCAATTTCACCGCCCAAAATCAATCCCTTATTCATCTCTGCATAGATATTGGCAATCTTGTCTGACTTCGGCATTAATGCCGGTAACTTCAAAAAGTTTTCAGGTGAAACTTTCCATGGACTTTCAGACTCTTTTATTTGACAGTTGTCACGTCGAGATTCAATAACATCCCAATCTAGTTGCTCATAGCGTTTACCCATTGATGCTTTGGCTGCCTGCTGATTCACTGCAAGCAATTGCATAGCATCGTGGCTCAGCACAGCAGCCATAAAAAAAAGGGCCCGAAGGCCCTTAATTTACAAGAGAATGAACTCAGGGATCAGATCAGTGTGATGGTGAGACCTGTGGTAGTAGAACCACCCAGAGAGAAGCTCACGTTAGAAGTGTTAGCTGCCACATTCTGATCAATACCAGTGGTATTGATCAAGTCAGCACCAGTAACACGGAAGGAGACGATTTGACCAGCGTCAGTAGACTGGGAGTTGAAGCCGAAGTAAGTATCGGTTCCATCACTCCAGGCGTAGAGACCGCCATTGGCTGCTGCAGAAACGGTGATACCAGTCAAACCATTGGTTGCACTTGCGCCAATGTTGACAGTGCCACCCACAGCCTGAGTACCACCTGCAGTGAAGTCAATTCTGATGACGTCACCAGCTGCATAAGCGATGCTTGCAATACCAGTTGCAAGACCACTGGTTGCAGAGAGACCTGCTCCAGCAGAACCCTGAAGAATAATGGTGTCAACTCCAGCGCCACCGTTGATGGTGCCATTGGCAGTCCAAGCCAGTGTTGCAGCAGTTCCCATAACGATGCTGTCGTTGCCAGCACCACCTGTGATAGAGCCAGCAGAGCCAAATCCGAGAGCTGCAATGGTGTCAGCACCAGCACCGCCGTTCAGGGTACCAACGCCATTGAATACCGCCAGAGCTGTGCCAGCAGAAATTGAAGCGCCGACATAGATGTTGTCGCCGTGGTTTCCACCGTCAATGGTGTTAGCTGAAGCACCGTTGGTGAACAGAATGGTGTCAACACCAGCACCACCGTTGATGGTCAGAGCTGAGTTAGCACCAACAAACAGGCTGTCTTGTCCAGCACCACCGTAAAGAGCCACTTTGCCAGCGGTAGCAAGGCTGAGGGTGTCAGCACCATCGCCACCGAACAAGGAAGCACCACCAGTATTCAAACTGCTTTGCAGGTTGATGGAGTCAGCGCCCTGACCACCATTGAGGATGACAGTGCCGCCGGTAACAGCCGCTGCTCCCAGGAATTCGATGGTGTCGTTACCGCCGGCGCCATAAACAGAGGTTCCGGAGTTGAGTTGCACCGCAGAGGTACCGATCTGGTCAGCACCGTCAGCGGTACCACCTGTTCCGGAACCCTTAGACCCAGTGAATCCGTAGGCGTCACCGTAAATGACGGTGCCGTTAAGACCAGCAGATGCAATGGCGATGGTGTCGGCAAGGCCGCCGCCAGCAATGGTGGCTGCGTTGGCGCCTGTCAGAAGGGTGATGGTGTCATTACCTGCACCACCGTTGATGACGCCAGCAACTGCACCAGTGTCGATGGTGATGGAGTCATGACCAGCGCCGCCAACAACGGAACTTCCGTTGGCGGAAGTGGCAGCCACCACCATGGTGTCAGCGCCCTTGTTACCGGAGATGTAGGTATTCGAGAGAATGCCGAAACCGGTTTGGAGGGTAATGCTGTCTGCGTTGTCACCGCCCTTGATGCTGGAGGAGACAGACTGAGAAACAGCAGAAGAAACGATGACGGTGTCGTTGCCCAAACCACCGCCGATGAAAGCGTCGCTAAGGATGTAGCTCTGACCAGCAGCGCCAAGGGCGATCGAGTCGTTGCCCTGATTAGCTTCAAGTCGAGCCCCAACGTCTACTACGGTCGTAGTCGCAGATGTGACGCGAATCGTGTCGTTACCGGAGCCACCAATAACACTGTTGTCAAGACTGATCGAGGCGGTACCACCAACGACGATGGAGTCATTTCCATCACCTGACAGTGCGTAGTCACCACCATTACTCAGCGTGATGGAGTCGGCAGCTGCGAGAGTCTCAACCAGCGCGTTGGTTCCGGGCGTGGATGTCCGGGTATCGGCGGCGGAGGTTCCGGTAATGGTTTGCGAAGGAAGGGAAGCAACCACTGGTTAAAAAACCTTGAACGTGCGGCCCATGTCTATCGAAACATCACCAACACGTCAATGAACGCAAGGCAGTTGACTAACTGGCTCGAAGCCAAATATCAGCATACAAACGTAATTGTTTTTGTCTTATAGCAAACGCTTGGTGTTTTGGAAAAGCCCTGTTACGCAGTTGCACGCTAGCCCTGGTGTTGCCGTGCCCCCATCCCAGCCAACAAGACACCAGGCAAGCTGGGTGTTGCTTAGTGCTTCGGCAGATCACCCGCTCGTAACGGGCACCCCCCCCCTTGACGACCCACCTCTAATTCAGGCTCGCCTGCAAAACCAACAAGAACCCAGCTCTCTGCAGCAACAACAATCATCAGTCCGGCCTCGCTGGCGCAAACACAACTGCGCGCTGCTACTCACGGGAGAGTTGCGCTGTCTCAGCCGTAGCCAAGCCTTGCTGCAGCGCCTGAACAAGGAAGCCGACCTGTTCATCGTCACCACTGCCGCCTATGCCGACTCCGCGCAGCGACTGACCCGATCTGATCAAATCCTGATCGTGGATCAGCTGCCCGCCGAAGCACAACATGATCAGCGCTTCCCCGTGGGCTCAATGAAGCAGTGGCACAAGCTCCACCTGGCGCTGCAGCTGGTGCAAACCGCTGAGCAACGGCGCGGGCGGCGCTACAGCCATCTGTTGAAGCTGCGCAGTGACTACTTCTATGTGCACCCTCAACGCCTTATTAAGGATGTGATCCAGCAGACACAACAGCCCGAGGCTGGGCTGGTCGGTGCCTCCGACAAGGTGTTTGGCGGACCGCGCGATTGGATGATGCTGTTCCAGGGGTTCTTCCAGAGCCTGGAAGGCTGGTTCGATGATCGCGAACAGCACTACTGGCCGATCAACCTGGCGCAGGTGCTGGCCTCCGACGAGGCCCTCAAGTGGTACGGCATGAACTGGCCTGTGGAACTGATCGGCCAGCCCGAGACCACCGAAGCCTGGCGCCAGGTTTTGCTCAAGGGCGGTGATGGTTTGGCCACGGCCCTGGCTCAGTTCAAACCAGGCCCCAACACCACCTATCACCGCCTGTTTCAAGGCCACCCGCGTTTTGCCTCTGAAGTGAGCTTCGCCCGCTTTCTCAACTTCAACGGCATTCCCTTCCGAGATTGCCGCAGCCTGCGAGGCTTCCTCTACAGCGACCGAAACACCTGCCTGTGACCTCCACCACTGCGTTGGTGCTCGCCGGTGGCAGCCTGGCAGGCAAAACCCTGGGACCCAGCCCCCTGCTGAGCCGCAGCCCGGCGGAGCTTCCCGATGGCAGTGGTTACGCGTTGGATCACATCCGCGAACGCCTGCACAACGCGCCAGCGATCATCGCCTTGATGGTGGTGGTCGATGCCGACCCTCCCCAGGCGAGGCCGATGCGGGAGCGCCAGCAATGGCAATGGCTGGCCATCCCCGCCCAGCCCAGTGTGGTGGCCAGCCTGGAGGCTGCCTTAGCCTCGATCACCACCGAGCAGGTGCTGGTGCAACCGATCACCACCCTGCCGCCCACCTCACTACCGCAGGGCTGCTGGATCGGACTGGGGGAGCAAGCGCTGCCACGGGAGAACTGGTCGGCCGTCAGTGCCCTCGACACTGATACACCACAGTTCCACCCGAAGCAGCAGCTGAAAACGGATCACGAACCTGACAGCCATCCCTTCACCGGCCTGATCAGCGCTCCCACCGCACGCCTGCGCCAGCTGCTGGCAGAGCGCCAGCAACAACCGAGCTGGGCACCCAGCAGCGATCTGGATCTGCTCTCCATCGCTGAAGCCCTCTGGAAGCAGGGCGACACCCGCCTGGAACGGCTGCCGTGGCTGGATCTGGGTCACCGGGCCACCGCCAGTCGCCGCCGGCTCAGCCGGCTCACCAGTCGCGGATTCAACAGCGTGAGCTACTGCGCCAGCGACGACCTGATCCGCAAGCGCTCGCAGGACGCCACGCGGCTGGCCCAGGAGGCGGCCTATTTCGAGGCGCTGCCGCAGCCCCTAAAGCGCTTTTTCCCGGCTTGCCTTGGCCATCAACCGGGGCAGCTTGAACTGGAATACATCCCCTTCCCCAGCCTCGCGGAACTGTTTCTGCACTGGCAGATCGGGCCCAACAGCTGGCGTCAGTTGATGCAACGCCTCAGCCGTGTGCGCACCGTCCTGGCGGAAGCCCCCGCCATCACGACGCCGCCGGCCGTGACCGTGAATTGGCTTTACAGCCGCAAACTGGAGCAGCGGCTGGAGCAACTGCAGCGCCAACCACCCGTGTTGGCGGATGGAAGCCTCTGGTCTGACTGGTGGACCCGGACCTGGACGCTGGACCTCAGCGCACGCCATGGCGATGCCACCCACACCCTGAAGCTGCCGGCCCCCGCCGCTGCCGCCAGCGCATTGCTGAAGCACCTCCCCAGCCTGGAGGCATCACGCCAACTTCAGCGCATCCACGGTGATCTTTGCTTCAACAACATCCTTGCCGAACCCCAAAGCGGCTCCATTCGCTTGATCGACCCCCGGGGAGAACAACCAGATGACGCGCCATGGCCCATTGGCTTCGGCGATCCGCGATATGACCAGATCAAACTGCTGCATTCAGGCCGCTACCTCTACGACGTGGTGGTGAATGATCTGTTCGATCTGGAAAAGCTCAGCCCTGGACATCTGCGCCTCCAACTAGATGTGCCGGCTCACTACGACGAAGTCCAGCAAGCGATGCACAGCTCGGGCTTGTTGCACGATCTGGTGCCAGAAGAGGAACGCTGGCTCACCAGCAGCTTGTTCTTCTCGATGCTGCCGCTCCATAGCGAGGATGGGGGGCGATGCCTGGCCTTTATCGCCATTGGCCTGATGATCCTTGATGGCCAGTTCAACGCGGTGCTGCGATGACAGCAAAAACCACCATCAAAGTAAGAATCGGGATCCCGCATTTCTTCCGCGAAACGGAGGGTGGGAGTGGATATGGCAGCGGCCGTCCTGGCCATAGGCTTACTCGATGCCTTGCCCTGAGCCGTTGCCTCGGCAGCTTGCTTGGTTTGCGTCGATCGCCAAGCGATGCCCTACTCAACATCGGGGGGCAACGCATCGACCACTGGAGCAATCCTCGCGATGTTCTGCAACGCCTCGATTGCATTGAAATTGATCTGCATGTATTCACCGACGGCGAACACCGATTGGAGGATGTGCTGGCCCTCTATGGCAGCCGCATACAGGTGCATGACGTGCAGCTGGAGAACCCACGTCATTTGCCACTGGCCACTCGCAACTGGTTGATTCAGCAGGAGCCCATAGCCGATCTCACGCTCTACCTAGAAGACGATCTGGTGATCGTCGATCCTTTGTTTCTCGATAAGCAGCACTGGTTTTTGAGTCGAACAGACGAGCAACTGGTGCTGATGCCCCATCGCTTCGAACCCATTGCCTCCGGCCCTCAGGCTCGGCTGCTGGTAGATGGCCCACTTCGCCCTGAGTTCATTGGTCATTTCTGCACCCCCCAAGCCAATGCGGTGCGAGGACGTTTCGATCCACAAGGCGATGAAATCAGTTTCAACATCACCGACAACCCCCATTCAGGCTGTTTCGTGCTGAGCCCGAAGCAGGTCGCACACCTGCGCCAGCAGGCGCTCCCCAATGACGGCTTCGTCAGCCCCCTAGAAACAGCAGTCACCCTCACCGTGCTGCAGCACTTTCCAGTGCTCAAACCAGCCGCACCACATCAGGGATTTCTAACCGTGGAGCACGGCCACCCCTCCTTTCTGAGCTACCTACAAACATTTCCGCATCACCGATGAGCCGTCTTGTGCTGATCCCCGCCGCCGGCGAGGGGAGCCGGTTTGCCAAAGCCGGCATCAAAGCGCCCAAGCCTCTGATTCAGGTGCAGGGACAGACCCTGCTGGAGCACACGCTCACCAGCTTTGCCTTCGAAGATGGTGATCATCTGATGCTGGCGGTGCAACGGCGCCACGGCATCCAGGAGGCCATCAGCGCGCGTCTGGCGCACAGCTATCCCCAGCTCCGCCTGCACTGGTTGGAGCTGGATCAACTGCTGCCCGGCCAGCTGGCCACCAGCGCAGCGGCTGTGGACGCCCTGCTGCAGGAACAACCGCAGTGCAGGGATTTCAGCCTGTTGATCCACAACTGCGACACCGGATTCCACTGGTCTCCGGCCCTGGGGCAGGTGGACGGGCTCGCCAGCATGCCGGTGTTTGAAGCGGAAGGAGAGCACTGGTCCTTCGGGCAACCGGATCCGCAGAATCCTCTGCGAGCAATCGCCATCGCCGAAAAGCGGCGCATCTCCAATCTCGCCTCCATCGGTCTCTACGGCTTCCTGTCAGCCGCGCAGTTTCTGGACCGAGCCCATCAGCAGCTGAACAACGGTGCCACCATGAATGGCGAGCATTACATCGCTCCCATGCTGCAAGCGGCGCTGGAGGCTGGCGAGCAGATCGCTCTGCCACGGGTGCAAGGCGTGAAGCTCTACGGCACACCCGCCGAGCTCTGCCAAACCTTCCAGCTCGACCTCCAGACCCTGATCGACAGCAACCGGCAACCGCTCAACGCAGCGTGAGCGTTTCAGCGGCGAACTCCACCAACACCTCCGGATCCTGACGGCGCAAGCGCCAGCCGAAACTTCCCTCCTGCGGCCAGGTCACGGCCGCTGCGGCATCCCACAGGCATTGAGTCAACCCATGCGACCGCCCCTTGGGTTGCCACAGACGCCGCGGCCAGGAGCGTCCACCGGGGGGGCGGTGCAGGAACAGGCTGCGCATAGCTCCCTCGAGGAAGCAGCCCTTGAGCAACAGGCCCCAATCCCCCAGCAATTCACCGTGGTCACTGCAGACGCTGACCGCCGTCTGGGCTCCGTCGCTGCGGTCGGCCATCGCCTTCAACAACGTTCCAATCTGGGCATCCAACAGATGCAGGTGATCGGCGTAGTCCGATCGCAGCGCCTGCAGCGCTTCTGCGGGCAGGCCATCGGGCCAGCGTTGCAACTTGCGCGCCAGCTCGGATCCTTCGGGAGCGCAGCGCTGAAGCTCCTGTGCATCCTGCGGGCGAGGCTCCGGCGCAGGAATCGCACCGTGGTGTCCGCGCCAGCTGGCTGGCACATCAAAGGGCTCATGCGGGCCGGGGAAATTGACCCACAGCAACCACGGTCGATCCTGCGGCATACGGGCCAACTCCTCGAGGGCCACGCCGGTCAGCCACAGATCGGGATAGAGCGCATCCGGCAGCACCGAGGGACGCACCGTGTGGGCGCAACCGTCTTGGTAGCGATCCAGCAGATCAGCGCAATAGGCCTCCATCACGCCGGCCTCCTGCCATCGATCCGTCAACTCGCATGACACCTCCGCCAGAGCCCGCGGCCCGGCAATTTCGCGCACATGCTCAAACCCCAGCTCCCGCATCAAAGGGAGGTTGTCGCGCAGATCAACGCCTTTGGTGTGGGGCGTCCAGTGGGTTTTGCCCACCAGCACCGTGTGAAAACCGTGCTGATCGCGCAGGTCACGCACAAACGAAGGAGCATCCGCAGGCACGGTGTAGTGCGCGTTGGCGGTCACGCCCAATTGCCCCGGCGTCAGCCCCGTCAGCCAACTGGCCCGCGCCGGAATGCACTGGGGGCTCGAGGTGTAGCAACGCCTGACGTCCCAGCCCTCACGGGCCATGCGCTGGAGGTGCGGCAGCTGCAACCAGGGCTGGTGCAACCAGTCACCCCGCCATTGATCGACGCTGATCAGCAACCAATTGCTGGGACCGCTGCGCTCCGTCATCACCGCACCCCCTGGGCTGCATCCAACAGACAGTCAAGCTGCTCCCGTGTCAAGGTCAGGGCAGGGTCAGCAAGTACATCGTCGCCAGGCAAGCCATGCTCCTCCGGCCTCGGCAAGTGGAGCCGCGCATGGGATGGCAGGCGTTGATTGAGCCGATCCACCGTGCCCTGCCATCTCTGCACAAAGCGTTCGATCACCGGCGCGGACGGTGGCTGCACAGCACCACGCAACTGCGGCAGGCGCTGAATCAGATGCTCACCCGTGCGCAAGGCCAAGTCAGGGTCACGGGCGTTCAACCAACGCATCAGGGTCAGTTCCGCGGCAGTCAGTGAGCGATTCACCCGGTCTTCGCTGATCGCCTTCCAGTCGCCATCGGCGGGAAGCACCAACCATTGCTTCAGGCATTGCAACAGCTCCTGACGCCTGGATCCGTAGTGATCCACCCGCAGACACACCGCATGGCTTGAGGCCTCAACGGCATCCAGAAAACGCATCAACACGTCAGGGAAGTCGTAGACGCCGAGCCAGTCCTCCACTGAGCCAGAAAAGCCATGGCGTTTCACCATCTGTCCGTACACGGAGAGGGCATGTTCGAGGGGATCGCGCACCAGCAACCAGCAATCCAGGGCCTGCACCTCCATCAACGCCACCAGCTGCATCAGCTGCGGCCATTGCGATGGCAATTGGCGCGCCCAGGGCTCATGGCTGAACACCAGCGATGCCAGCTGCTGCGGCTGCAGGGACTGTTGCCGGCACAGCCGCCGCCACCAACGCTGCTGACGACGCCAGTTCACCCCGTCCTCCAGCACCGGGTTGAGCACAAACCCATTGCCCATGCTGAATTGACTCTGCTCCGCGCGGCAGTCGCGGACGCGCGTCAGCGGGCAGACCTGCGGATACAGCAGCTGATGCTTGTTCAACAGCACGGCGGCATTGGCAGCCAGCCAGCTCTGCAGATACGAACTACCGGTTTTGCCATGGCCTACATGGAGCTGGAGACGCAAGGTCATCCCTTTATTCCAATGCGCACAACAATGCAGCCGGAAAACCTTTGAGAAACCATGCCAATGATGCTTTCAACTCCGATAACAGTGAAACACTGAACAGAAGGGAGCACCAGAGAATTCATCACGCCAAAAAATCAAGATCAAAGCGCGACTATGTGATCAATAGCCGAAAAGCCACCTAAGTCAACATTCAAGAGCGTGGTAACGCCCAGGGAGGAAATCAACTGGAGATCATCACCCTGCTGATGCAGTTCGTAGCCAATCCCAGATTGGAGACCAATGCGGTCATTTTCTGATAATCGAAAATCTTCAATCAGATCAAAGCCCGATGACCAAACAAACAGATCTCTCCCGAAACCGCCACGAATACGATCATTTCCGCTTCCACCGGTAATCGTGTCATGCCCATAACCACCAAAGATGGAGTCATCACGAGCACCACCCAGCAAATCATCAGCCCCATCACCACCCATCACCTGGTCATTACCTAGACCGCCTTCAACACGATCAGCGCCTTTCCAGCCTCTTAATTCATCGTCACCGCCAGCACCGAGGAGAATGTCGCGTTATGCAGCTCCGGTGATGAGATCCCGCGCATCGCCAAACAGCCTGGTTTCCGCACCCCACGCCTCGATCAGGGCGTTGATGTCGTTGTCGGTAAAGAAGTCCGGCCAGGAGCCACTGAATGGATTCCGATAGGCCATCACCGTGTCTTCCGAATAGGCGCTCAGCCAGGGGTCGGTGATGCCATTGACCGCATCGCCATCGCCCGCCTCGAAGGGGTGCTCAAGACCAAGAGAATGGCCAAACTCATGGATCAACACGTAACGGCTGTAGGCCTCGTCGCTTTCGACCTTGGGGTAATTCACAAACAACTCCCAGCCACCATTTGGATCGTTTGTGGCGAGGCCGATCAAGTTGCTGCCGCCACCCAACTCAATTTCGCTGTCGTAGTAGAGCCCCACATCCGCCGCGGCCGCACCACCCACCTGGCGGAAATCCAAGTCAATGATGCTGTCGAGCCGACGCACCATGGCGTTGAAATAGGCCTGATCTGCGCCAGACATCGACAGCGCTTGGATGGTCTGCTCGCCGAATCCACCCCCGGACACCGTCACTGCACCACCCGGGCTGTGCAGGTAATAGTCGAGAACGCCGTCGGTATGCGTCGCGCGGCGCGTCACCGCCACACTGCCGTTGTCAAGCAATTCAGCCGGAGCAATCGAAAGCCCATAGAGCGCCCGACCATCAGATCCCTCACCGGCCTGAAACTGCCGTCCGCTTGCTTGATCACAAAGCAGGCACATGGCAGACCAAGCCGGAAAGAATTATGTAATTAACGTACCGAAATCGCATGGCCAAAATGTGTCTGAATCCTCTTCAAGCCATGACTGATGACAGAGGGATGAAGGATGCTCAGCGGCCTCCGGCCTTGAGCACCGTCTTGATTGTGCGAAACAGGATTACCAGATCAAGCCAGGTGCTGAAGTGCCGCAGGTAGTAAAGGTCGTAGGAGAGCTTGAGGTCTGAATCCTCGATGCTGCTGGCGTAGGGCGCACACACCTGAGCCCAACCGCTCAAGCCTGGACGCATCCAGTGACGCTTGCGGTAGTGCGGAATGCTTTGCTCCAGTTGCTGCTCGAGTTCCGGGCGCTCTGGCCGCGGACCAATGAGGCTCATCTCGCCAGTGAGCACACTCAGCAGCTGCGGCAATTCATCCAAGCGCACCCGGCGGAGCACAGCTCCAACAGCCGTGATGCGCTGATCACCAACCTGCGTCCATTCCGCTGGGGCATCGGCCGGCTGCACCGTCATGGTGCGGAGCTTCAGCACGGTGAACGGGCGCCCTAGCCAGCCGCTGCGTTGCTGAGCGTAAAAAACGGGTCCACGATCCTCGATCCAGATCAGCAAGGCCGCCGCAGCCATGAACGGCGCCGTGATCAACAGCAACAGGGCCGCCACCACCAGGTCTGCCAGGCGCTTGAGCTGGGCCTGAACACTGAAGGTGGATGCCCAGGGGAGGTCTTCATAAGTAAAAGAAATATCCCCCATGAACACGGGTGGCAAACGTTCCTGCTGCTGTTCAAACAATCTCAGCACCGACACACTGCGCACGACCCGTGGATCCCTCATCTCGAGGCTCTCCAGCAGCGAGCAATGGCTTGAATCACGGCGCATCTCCGAACTCACAGCCACCAGCAGAGGTTGTTCCGGCCGCTCCAGTCGGCCTCGCAGACGCAAAGCATCCACAGGGGACAAACGCTGTCGGTGAGGAACGCGCTGCCAGGCCGCGAGCACGGTAGGGATCTCGTTCTGTTGGGCCAGCAACAACAGCCTTGGACTCTCAGGCAACAGAAGACCTCTCCGCAGTGCCAGACGCACCAATAGGGCCCAACCGGTGAGTGCAAGCATCCAAAACAATTGAACGCTTCGATACACCAGCCATACGGAATCGTCAGGATTGATCAACCAGCGGACAACAGCCACCACCATCACGCTCACCACCGCTGTGATCCCAAGCCGCTGAAACAGCACCGGCAGAGTGAGGCGCCGCCAGCGCAACACCGTATAACTGCCGAACAACCAGCCCAAGAAGGGGTAAAGCAGCAACGAGAACAACAGCCAGCTGCCCTGTCCCTCCAAATTGCTCCCACCGATCGACCAACCGATCAACGGCGGCACCCAGAGAATGAAACCAAGAATCAACAGCTGACCAGCGCCATCGAGCAGCAACGCTCGAATGATCAGCGAGCGCGGATCATGCATGTCGACTGCAAACCAACATCACCACATCCTCCTTCAAAACCAGACATCAGTCTCAAACAGAAGACTCTGCACAGGTGCAGAGACTGTCACATGGGCGAACATCGACAAATATTTGATTTTGCCAAAAGCTTGGGTAACAAATTAATGCAAACAAATCGAATCAGCGTGGTTGACGCACGAATCAACACCAAAAAATCAGTCGAACAAAGCGCGCAGTAAAATTGAGCGCGAATATTTGTTCAATAATTATCAATTAAGCGGATGAAGAGATTCGAACTCTCGACCCTCTCCTTGGCAAGGAGATGCTCTACCACTGAGCTACATCCGCAAGGTGTCCGCTGGAAGTGATCTCAGCGACATGATGATGATGCACCACAGAGGTGCCCTTGGTCAATTCAAATCTGATTGATGCTTCTTTGAGTCGCGGATCAGTGCGACCCCGCCATCTTTTGGCGCAGCTGCTTCACCCGATCCCGCAGGTTGGCGGCTTCCTCGAAGTCGAGCTTCTTGGCCGCCTCCTTCATCTTGGCCTCGAGCTGATCGATCAATTCCGGCAGCGCCTCCAGCGCCAAGCCAGCATCGTGATCGTTCTCCAGGGCCTGGGCGGCCTTGCCCACCACCTCAACAAGATCGGCATCGGGCCCGTCCTGCTTGAGCTTGCGGCTTAGCTCCAGGAAGCTGAGGATCGAGTTGCTGGCCTTCTTGCCCGCGGCAGTGGGCACCACGCCGTTCTTCTCGTTGTAGGTCTGCTGGATCGCCCGGCGCCGCTCGGTTTCGGAGATGGCCTTGGCCATCGAGTCGGTCATGTTGTCGGCATAGAGCAGCGCCACCCCCTCAACGTGGCGTGCAGCCCGGCCAATGGTCTGAATCAGGGAGCGCTCAGCCCGCAGGAAGCCTTCCTTGTCGGCATCGAGGATCGCCACCAAGCTCACCTCCGGCAGGTCCAGACCTTCCCGCAGCAGGTTCACCCCCACCAGCACGTCGTATTCCCCAAGGCGCAAATCCTGGATGATCTCGATCCGCTCGATCGAGTGGATCTCCGAGTGGAGGTAGCGCACCCGCACCTCGTTCTCCGCCAGGTAGTCGGTGAGGTCTTCCGCCATCCGCTTGGTGAGGGTGGTGACCAGCACCCGCTGGTTCTTGGCTGCCCGATCGCGGATCTCACCCAGCAGATCGTCCACCTGGCCATTGGTGGGCCGCACCTCCACCATCGGATCGAGCACCCCGGTGGGGCGGATCACCTGCTCAGCCACCTCGCCGCCGCTCACCTCCATCTCCCAGTCCCCCGGGGTGGCTGAAACAAACACGGTTTGGCGTGCCTTCTCCCAGAACTCGGCCCCCTTCAACGGCCGGTTGTCCGCGGCACTGGGCAGGCGGAAACCGTGCTCGATCAGCACCTTCTTGCGGGCCTGGTCGCCGTTGTACATCGCCTGCAGCTGCGAACAGGTGACGTGGCTCTCATCCACGATCAGCAGCCAGTCGTCCGGGAAGTAATCGATCAGGCACTCCGGCGGCGTGCCCTCTTCGCGGCCGGCCAGATGGCGGGCGTAGTTCTCCACCCCGTTGCAGTAGCCCACCTGCCCCAGCATCTCCAGGTCGTACTTGGTGCGCTGCTCCAGCCGCTGGGCTTCCAGCAGCTTGCCTTCGCCGTTGAGCACATCCAGCCGCTCCCGCAGCTCTGAGCGGATGGCGCTGATGGCGGAATCCAGCCGGTCTTTGGGGGTGACGAAGTGCTTGGCCGGGTAGATGTTCACCGCGTCCATGCTCTGCAGGATCTCGCCGGTGGTGGGGTCGACGTAACGGATCGCCTCCACCTCGTCGCCGAACAGCTCAATCCGCACCAACCGGTCTTCATAGGCCGGGCCGATCTCCAGCACATCCCCCTTAATCCGGAAACGGCCGCGGGCGATTTCGGTGTCGTTGCGGCTGTACTGGTTGTTCACCAGCTCCCGCAGCTGGCTGCGGATGTTGAGGGTCTCGCCCACCTCGAACTTCACCGCCGCCTTGAGGTATTCGCTCGGAATGCCCAGGCCGTAGATGCAGCTGATCGAGGCCACCACGATCACGTCGCGCCGTTCAAACAAGGAACGGGTCGCCGAGTGGCGCAGCATGTCGATCTCCTCGTTGATCGACGCCGTCTTGGCGATGTAGGTGTCGCTGACCGGTACGTAGGCCTCCGGCTGGTAGTAGTCGTAGTAGGAGATGAAGTACTCAACGGCGTTCTCCGGGAAGAACTCGCGCAGCTCGTTGCAGAGCTGGGCCGCCAGCGTTTTGTTGTGGGCCAGCACCAGCGCCGGCCGGCCGGTCTGGGCGATCACGTTGGCCATCGTGAACGTCTTGCCCGTGCCCGTCGCCCCCAGCAGCGTCTGATAGCGCTCACCGCTGTTGACGCCCTTCACCAGCTGCTTGATCGCCGTCGGCTGGTCGCCCTTCGGCGAATACGGAGCCGTGAGGTCGTAGGCGGGCATGGGTGCGGGGCCAGACGGCGGCCGTCAATTATCGCCGGGGAGCAAGATGAAGTGCTGCGGCTCCCCGACCCGTGACCCCGATCCGGCTGGTTCACCATGCCCCCGGTGCCCCCGGCCTGCGTTGGCTGGGCCTCGGGCCGGATCTGCGCCCCAGCCGGGCGCTGCTCAAACTGCAACGGCTGTTCGATCGCCACGCCTTCTGGGCCCGCGGCCGCAGCTTTGCTCAGCTGCGGCGGTTGCTGGCCGGTAGCGATGCCGTGGTGAGCCTCTGGCGCGGCAAACGGCTGGTGGGCTTCGGCCGGGCCACCTCCGATGGCTTCAGCCGGGCCGTGCTCTGGGACATCGTGGTGGCCGGCGATCTGCAGGGCCACGGCCTCGGCCGCCGGGTGATCGAAGAACTGCTGCACACCCCACCGGTGGTGGGCGTGGAACGGGTGTATCTGATGACCACCAAGAGTGCCGGTTTCTACCGGCAACTGGGCTTCCAGGATGCGAACCCCCAGCAGCTGATGGTGCTGCGCCGCTGAAGCATCTCAATCCAGTCAGGCCCGGTACGATCCGGATCCGTCAGATCAGCCGATGCCCCGGTCCGCGTCCCAGTCCCCTGACGACGCCCTGCAGGGCAATCTGTTCGGGGCGCCGGAGCCGGCCGCACCGACTGCACCAAACAGCGAGCCTGAGGCCGCCAGCCACGACCTCAGCGACGACGAACTGGGGGCCGATGCCGCCGCCCGGCCCCGAACACGCCAGGCCACGGCAAGCGAGGGCAGCAGCAAAGCTCCGGCTGCAAATGATTCCGAACCCAGCAGCGACGAACCGGCCTGGGCCCACCACAGCCAGCTGGACCCGCTGCAGCTCACACCGATGCTGCGCCACTACGTGGAGCTCAAGGCCGCCCATCCCGAACGGGTGCTGCTCTACCGCCTGGGCGACTTCTTTGAATGCTTCTTCGAAGACGCGATCGAACTCTCCCGGGTGCTGGAGCTCACCCTCACCGGCAAGGAGGGCGGCAAGGCGATCGGCCGGGTGCCGATGGCGGGCATCCCCCACCACGCCGCTGAGCGCTACTGCGCCGAACTGATCAAGCAGGGCTACAGCGTGGCCCTCTGCGATCAACTCGAAACCACCCCCACCAAGGGTGCCCTACTGAAGCGGGACATCACCCGGGTGCTGACCCCCGGCACGGTGCTGGAGGAGGGGATGCTCAGCGCCCGCCGCAACAACTGGCTGGCGGCGGTGGTGGTGGAGCCGGCCCAGGGAAAACAACCGCTGCGCTGGGGCCTGGCCAGCGCCGATGTGAGCACCGGCGAAGTGCAGGTGATGCAACGGGAGGAGAGCAGCGCTCTGCACCAGCAGCTGGCCCTGCAGGAGGCCTCCGAACTGCTCTGGGCCGCCGCCCTCGATGCTGAGCGGCCGGCCTGGTGCCCGGAACGGTTACGGCTCACGCCGATGGCCAGCACCCCCTTCAGCCCAGCGGAGGCGGAGCGCACCCTGCAGCAGCACTACGGCCTCAGCAGCCTCGATGGCCTCGGCCTGCCGGAGCACCCCCTGGCCCTGCAGGCCCTCGGCGGCCTAATGCGCTACCTGCAGGACACCCAGCCCCTAGAGGAGGAGAGCCACATTCCCCTGGAGGTGCCGGCGATCGTGCATCGCGGCGATGCCCTGGTGCTGGATGCCCAGACCCGCCGCAACCTCGAGCTCACCGCCACCCAGCGGGACAACCAGTTGCAGGGGTCATTGCTCTGGGCCATCGATCGCACCCTCACCGCGATGGGCGGCCGTTGCCTGCGCCGCTGGCTCGAAGCACCATTAATGGACCGCCAGGCCATTCAGCAGCGCCAGGATCTGGTGAGCAGCCTGGTGGATGAACGCAGCCTGCGGCTGGCCATCCGCCAACTGCTGCGGCCGATGGGCGACCTGGAACGGCTGGCCGGCCGGGCCGGAGCGGGCCATGCCGGTGCCCGCGATCTGGTGGCCATCGCCGATGGCCTGGAACGGTTGCCCCATCTCACCGCTCGGCTGGACTCTGCGATCAACTCGGGGCCGGAGTGGTTGCAGCAGCTGCTCAGCCCCGATCCAGCACTGGCCGAGCTGGCCCGGACGATTCGCCACAAGCTGGTGGAGGCCCCACCGCTCTCCCTCTCCGAGGGCGAGCTGATCCATGACGGCGTCGACCCGCTGCTGGATGGGCTGCGCAACCAGCTGGACGATCAGGACGCCTGGCTCAGCCACCAGGAGCAGCAGGAGCGCCAACGCAGTGGCATCAGCACGCTGAAACTGCAGCACCACCGCACCTTCGGCTATTTCTTGGCGGTGAGCAAAGCCAAGGCCACCGCCGTGCCGGACCACTGGATCCGGCGCCAGACCCTGGCCAACGAGGAACGCTTCATCACCCCCGATCTCAAGGAGCGGGAGGGCCGCATCTTCCAGCTGCGGGCCCGAGCCTGCCAGCGGGAATACGAGCTGTTCTGCCAGCTGCGTGAGCAGGTGGGGGCCATGGCCGCCCCGATCCGCCAAGCGGCCCGAGCCGTTGCTGCCCTCGATGCCCTCACCGGCCTGGCCGATGTGGCCGCCAGCGGTGGCTACTGCGCCCCGAACATCACCGACAGTCGGGGGCTGCAGCTGGAGGCCAGCCGCCATCCGGTGGTGGAGCAACGGCTGGTGGAAACTGCCTTCACCCCGAATGATGTGCAGCTGGGTGAGGGCACCGATCTGGTGGTGCTCACGGGCCCCAACGCCAGTGGCAAGAGCTGCTATCTACGCCAGATCGGCCTGATCCAGCTGATGGCGCAGATCGGCAGCTGGGTTCCGGCCCGATCCGCCACGGTCGGCATCGCCGATCGGATCTTCACCCGGGTGGGTGCCGTGGATGATCTGGCCGCCGGTCAGTCCACCTTCATGGTGGAGATGGCCGAGACCGCCAACATCCTGCACCACGCCAGCGAGCGTTCCCTGGTGCTGCTCGATGAGATCGGGCGGGGCACCGCCACCTTCGATGGCCTCTCGATCGCCTGGGCCGTGAGCGAGCACCTGGCCGGCGACCTGGGCAGCCGCACGGTGTTCGCCACCCACTATCACGAGCTCAACAATCTGGCCGCCGAGCGCGACAACGTGGCCAACTTCCAGGTGCTGGTGGAGGAAACCGGTGAGGATCTGGTGTTCCTCCATCAGGTGCAGGCCGGCGGCGCCAGCCGCAGCTACGGCATCGAAGCGGCACGCCTGGCCGGCGTTCCCAAGCCCGTGGTGCAACGGGCCCGTCAGGTGCTGGATCAGTTGGCGGCCTGAAGCATCAAGCCGATGGCAAGGCCCGCATCAAGCTGCCCATCTCCAGGGCTTCCAGGCCGTAGCTCCAGCCGAGATTGCTCTTGATGCCGGCCCGCTCCAGCGCCTGCTGCATCGTGTCGGTGGTCAACACGCCGAAGATCACCGGCACGGAGGTGTCGCGCGCCACCGCTGCAACGCCCTTGCTGGCCTCCGCCACCACCACATCGAAATGGGGCGTGTCGCCGCGGATCACCGCCCCGAGGGTGATCAGCACCTGGTACTGACCGGAGCGGGCCATCTGCTGGGCCACGATCGGCAGCTCAAACGACCCCGGCACCCAGGCCACGTCCAGCTGGGAGCTGGTCTCCGACACATCCACGCCATGGCGCTTGAGGCAGTCGAGACAACCGCTCAGCAGCTTGGCGGTGACCAGATCATTGAAACGGGCCACGACGATACCGACGCGCAGCCCGGCTGCGTCAGAGAAACGTCCTTCAAACGTGGCCATTGGGAAGGTGCCGACTGAATCTCAGCCATCGTGGCACCCGCCAGGTTCTGCCTGAGGCTGAGCTCAGACGACGAAGAAGCTCACACCCCAGTTCAGCAGCACCAGCGCCACCCACACAGCACTGCCCAGCAGGATCAGACGGTTGGAGCGGCCGCTGTCCTCACTGGAGGCATACAGCACAGGGACCGCAACGATCAAGGCAAACGATGCCACCACCAGGGCCAGAACGGTCAGCGTGTTGATGAACTGCATGGAGCTGGAAGTCAGGAGTCGATTTTCACACGAGAGGTGTTGCTCCCGCGAGCGAGCGGAGCACTCTTCACACCATGAAGGGGAAGAGGCCTCCGCTCAGCGCAGATTCAGGTTCAGACGCGGGTCGCGACAGCGCTGCCGAGGGCATCACGCAGACCACGCACCACCGCCACCATCGCCAGCTCATCCTGCAGGCGGTTCACGGCAGAACCGACGCCCACGCCGGCTGCACCGGCAGCGATGGCCATCGGCAGCGTGACCGCCGACAGACCCGAAGCACAGAGAACGGGCACATCGACGGCGCGGCTGATGCTGTGGGCGGCCGCCAGGGTGGGGGCAGCCTTCTCAATCAGGCCCAGGTGACCAGCACTGAAGGGCTTGGCACTGGTGCCGCCCTCGGTTTGGATCAGATCAGCTCCGGCCGCCACCAGATCGATGGCCAGCTGCTCCTGCTCATCCATCGGCAACACGTGGGGCACGGTGACGCTCAACACCACGCTGGGCAGCAGTTGGCGGGTGCGGCGGGTGAGCTCCAGCACTTCAGCCGCATCAAAGATCCGGCCCTGGGGATAGAAGGCGTCGTAGTTGCCGATCTCCACCATCAGCGCACCGGCTTCCACCGCCGCGGGGAACTGCTCAGGCTCCACTGACGACACGCACACCGGCACGCCACCGGAGGCCTCGATCGCCAGACGCACCAGGGCAGGATCGCAGGCCACGTCGATTAGATCAGCACCGCCACGCCCAGCGGCACGGGCGACCCGCTCCACACTGGCGGCATCGAAATTCATCAAGCCAGCGATCACCTTGAGCGCAGTGCGCTGCTCAAAGCTGCGCTGCAGAGAAACGGGCAGGTGCTGAAGACGGGTCATGGGGGACTGGACAGCAATGCCCTGATTCTCACACCGTGGGGGAAACGCACCCCTCCTTTTTGGGCTGGACGTCCTGGCATGACCGCCTGCACCGGCGCCTGCTGATGCAGCCACAGCTGCTGCCCCAGGGCAGCTCTCTGCTGCTGGCGGTGTCCGGCGGACAGGACTCCATAGCCCTGTTGGCGTTGCTGCAGGATCTGGCGCCCTTGCATGGCTGGAGCCTGAGCCTGTGGCATGGCGATCACCGCTGGCACGACAACTCCAGCCGAATCGCCGCGGAACTGAGCAGCTGGTGCCAGCAGCGGCAGCTCCCACTGCAGGTGGACCAGGCAGCGCCGGGAAAGGTGCCGAGCGAAGCCAAGGCCCGGCAGTGGCGTTACGAACGGCTGGCCCAACGGGGCCGCCAAGCGGACGCCGATGTGGTGACGGGCCACACCGCCAGCGACCGGGCCGAAACGATGCTGCTGCAGCTGGCCCGCGGCAGCGACATGGCCGGCATGGCGGCCCTGCCCAGCATCCGCCCCCTCAGCCCTGAAGGGCCCCTCCTGCGCCGGCCGCTGCTGCACCTGCAGCGCCGTGACACCCTCCAGATCTGCCAAGACCTCGCCCTGCCGATCTGGGAGGACCCCAGCAACCAATCCCCGGAGTTCAGCCGCAACCGGATCCGCCAGGAGGTGCTGCCTGTGCTGGAGGCGTTGCATCCAGGCAGCACCCAAAGGATGAGCGATCTGGCCGAACGGGTGTCCCAGGTGCGGGACAGTCAGACGGAACTCAGCCAGATGGCACTAGGGGTTCTGCAAACCGCTGCGGGCCTGGACCGCCGCGGCCTGGGGGCGTTGAGCCCAGCCACACGCCGCCTGCTACTGGCGCAGTGGCTGCAGCAGCAGGGGGTGCCAGCCCTGCCGTCCAGCCAACTGGACGAACTCAGCCGGCGACTTGAAAGCGGTGCCCCCGGCGGTGCGGCCGATCTTGCCGGGGGCTGGCAACTCAGCTGGAAAGGGGCGGAGCTGGCGCTGCAGCAGCGCGCAGCAGAGCGTTAACCGCCGCGGCCACCAGACCCGCTCCACCCCTGCTGCTCTCCAAACGGATCTGGGCCAGGCCACTGACCGCCAGATTCTTCTTGCTTTCCGCCACCCCCACAAAACCCACCGGCATGCCGATCACCAAGCTGGGGGCTGGAGCACCGGCGGCCACCTGCTGCAACAGCACCTCAAGGGCGGTTGGCGCACTGCCGATCAGCACCACCGGAGCCGGTGACGCCGCCGCAAGTGAGCGCCAGGCCTGCTCCATGCCCGCCGCCGTGCGCGTTGAACCCTCCGGTGCTGCCTCAGGCGCCCACTCCAGCACCGTGTGCACCGCACTGCCGAGGGTGCGTTGGGCCATCGGGGCCACCGCCGCCGCCGCCATCGCGGTGTCCGTCAGGATCGGCGCCCCCTGCTTCAGCGCTGCCAAGCCCTGCTCACAGGCTCCCTCGCTGAACCGCAGCAGTGTTCCCAACGAGAGATCGCCGCTGCTGTGCACCAGCCGTTCCAGCACCTGCTGTTGCAGCGGCGGCAGGCCCGTGTCCCCCAGTGCCGCCCGGATCCGCCGGATGCTTTCGATGAAGATCGGGTGGTTTTGGGCCATCCACGCCATCATCAACCCATGCCGATCCATCTGCTCTGGGGTGATGACGCCGCTGCGCGGGATCGGGCCATCGATGGCCTGATCGGCCAGGTTGTCGATCCCAGCTGGAGCAGCCTCAACCTCAGCCGCCTGGATGGGGCCGATGCGGGTCAAGCCCTGCAGGCCCTCGAGGAGGCCCGCACCCCTCCCTTCGCCACGGGCGAACGGCTGGTGCTGCTGCAGCGCAGTCCGTTCTGCAATAGCTGCCCCAGTGAGCTGGCTGACCGATTTGAGGCCGCCCTTGAGCTCATCCCCGACAGCAGCCACCTGGTGCTGGTGAACCCGGCCAAACCCGATGGTCGCCTGCGCACCACCAAAACCCTGCAGAAACGGATCAAAAGCGGGCTCGATCACGAACAGAGCTTCCCGCTGCCGGCCGCCTGGGATGGCAACGGCCAGCGCCAGCTGGTGCAACGCACCGCCGAAGCCCTGGGCCTCAAGGTGGAACCGGATGCCATCGACGCCCTGGTGGAGGCCATCGGCACCGACAGCGCCCGGCTCGAATCGGAACTGCGCAAGCTCTCCCTGCGGAGCACCAGCATTTCCGCTGCACGGGTGCAGGAGCTGGTGGGTGGACGCTCCACCAACGCCCTGGCCGTGGGCGATGCCCTGCTGGAGGGCAACCCAGGCGAAGCGATCGCCCGCTGGGATGCCCTGATCGAAGCCGGGGAACCAGCCCTGCGCATCGTGGCCACCCTCACCGGTCAGATCCGCGGCTGGCTCTGGGTGAGCCTGCTGGAACAACAGGGGGAACGGGATGTGGCGGTGATCGCCAAGGCCGCTGGAATCGGCAACCCCAAACGCATCTACGTGATGCGCAAGCAGCTGCAGGGCCGCCCGCCCAAGCGCTTTCTCTCGCTGCTCGGCCGTCTCCTGGAGGTGGAGGCCCGTCTGAAACGCGGCGCTCAGCCGGGCGATGCCTTCCGGGATGGCCTGCTGGGCTGATCGCTGCCCGCCAGGTGAGAAAATCCAGCGTTGCTGAAGCCCGGTCCATGGCCCTCCTGGTGCAGAAATTCGGGGGCACCTCCGTCGGCAGCGTGGAACGCATCAAAGCGGTGGCTGATCGGATCGGACGTGGCCGGGAGGAGGGGCACGACGTGGTTGTGGTGGTCTCCGCCATGGGCCACACCACCGATGAATTGACGGGTCTGGCCAACGCCATCACCTCTGCCCCCACCCAGCGGGAGATGGACATGCTGCTGGCCAGTGGAGAACAGGTGTCGATCGCCTTGCTGGCGATGGCCTTGAACGCCCAGGGGGTCAGTGCGACGTCGATGACCGGTCCACAGGTGGGCATCGCCACGGAATCCACCCATGGCCGGGCCCGGATCCTCGGGATCCGCACCGACCGAATCCGCAACCGCCTCGCGGCTGGCCAGGTGGTGGTGGTGGCAGGTTTCCAGGGCACCAGCACCAGCAGCGATGGCCTCAACGAAATCACCACCCTCGGGCGTGGGGGCTCCGACACCTCCGCTGTCGCCCTGGCGGCGGCCCTGGGTGCCGATGCCTGTGAGATCTACACCGACGTTCCGGGTGTGCTCAGCACCGATCCGCGCAAGGTGTCCGATGCCCAGCTGATGGAGACGATCAGCTGCGACGAAATGCTGGAACTCGCCAGCCTTGGGGCCTCCGTGCTGCATCCCAGGGCCGTTGAGATCGCCCGCAACTACGGCGTGAACCTTGTGGTGCGCTCCAGTTGGAGCGATGCCCCCGGCACCCGGATCACCAGCCGTTCAGCCCGTCCGATCAGCAGCAGTGGCCTCGAGCTCGGCAGTCCTGTGGATGGGATGGAGGAAGTGGACGGACAGGCCGTGGTCGCCCTCTCCCGCATTCCCGATCAGCCTGGGATTGCCGCACGCCTGTTCGAAACCCTCTCCGAGGCGGGAATCAATGTGGACCTGATCATTCAGGCCACCCACGAGGGCAGCAGCAACGACATCACCTTCACGGTGGCGGAAGCGGATCTCGAGCTGGCCCGCGCTGTAAGCCAGATGGTTCTGGATCAACTGGGCGGCGATCTGGCGTCCGAAGCAGGACTCACGAAGCTCAGCATCAGCGGGGCCGGAATCATGGGGCGCCCTGGCATTGCCGCCGGCCTGTTCAACTGCCTGTGTCAGCAAGGCATCAACCTCCGCCTGATCGCCACCAGTGAGGTGAAGGTGAGCTGCGTGATCGACTCCGGCACCGGCAGCAAGGCCGTTCAAGCCGTGCAGGAGGCCTTCGACCTGGAGGACTCGCAAATCCACATCAATCCCACCGACAACGGCAACGGCGAACCGGAAGTGCGCGGCGTCGCCCTCGACCGCGACCAGGTGCAACTGAGTGTTCGCCACGTGCCCGATCGACCCGGCACCGCAGCGGCGCTGTGTTCAGCCCTAGCGGACAACAGCATCAGCCTCGATGCGATCGTTCAATCGGAACGGCAACACAGCGACGGATCGCGCGACATCACCTTCATCCTGCGCAAGGACGACCGCGCCCGCGCCGATGTAGCACTGGCCCCCCTGCTGGCCCAGTGGCCTGGAGCCGCCCTTGAAGACGGCGAGGCCATTGCCCGGGTGAGTGCCGTCGGCGCTGGGATGCCGGCAACGCCAGGGACGGCGGGTCGCATGTTCCGCGCACTGGCGGATGCGGGCATCAACATCGGCCTGATTGCCACCAGCGAAATCAGAACCAGCTGTGTGGTGGCCGAAGAAGCCGGCGTTCAGGCGCTCCAGGTGGTGCACGCCGGATTCGGACTGGGAGGTGAGGAGCGTCACACCGCCCAAGGCACCGCTTCACCGCACGACCCCGACTAACGGTCTACAACGGGGTGACTGGCCCCCAACGCGTGGACGCCGATTTCGAGCAGCACTACCAAGCCGCGGAACGGGCCTATGGCCTCGGGGAGTACGCCGAGGCCCATGCCATCGCCTCAGCGTTGTGGGTTCAACTCGAAAGCGCATCGAACGACCACGACCCAAGCCTGGTCTTGGCCTGGCGGGCGGTGGTGTCGTTGCTCCTGGGTCACATCCAGCTGCACGGGCTCCAGCAACCGGAGCAAGCCGCCATCTCCTACGAACGGGTGCTGCAGGGTGACGTGGACGCCACCATCACCGCCCTGGCGGAACAGGGGCTAGAGCGCTGCCGAGCAGAGAACATCGCCAGCGAAGCAGGTACGACACCCGCAAGCATTGGCGCCAGCCCAGATCTGCTCAAGGATCCATTCCTAGGCAAGGTTCCCGATCAAGCCAGGCCAGCACCGGCTGATGTGGTCACCGCAATGCCGTGGTTATCCAGTGATGAGGAGCCCAGGGCCATGCCGACTCCAGATCCCTCTCCCCCTGCAACTCCTGTGCCAAGCCCAGAGACAACGGTCAGCCCGGAAGCCAATGCAGACGTGGAGAAGCAGGGACCAGAACCCACTGCAGAAGAACCACCCCACGACACCGTCGAGCCAGCGTCCCAACCCGAGGAGCCTGCGGCCACGAAGCTTTTGGAGCACTCATGGCTCCGCGTTCAACTCCAGCCTGAAACCAAAAGCCCCACCGACTCCGTGGAGCCAATGGGGCTGATGAACAGGATCAAAGGGGTCTTCGCCCGATCAGCTGGCCGCTGAACGACGACGACGGGTGCGGCCTGCAGGCATCTCCGGCTCCGGGGAAGCCGGGACTGCCTTTTCAGCCACCGGTTGAGAAGCCACTTTCTCCACCACTGCGGTGGCCGCCGCTGCACGCACGGGGGCAGGGGTTGCCGAGCCAGAGCGGCCATTGCCCTGGTTGTTCCGCACCGGAGCGGGGGTTCCACCGCCACCACCGCCGTTGCGACGGCCATAGGGAGAGCCACCGCCACGGCCACCGCGACCACGGGGAGCCGGACGGTCATCGGGCTCAGCATCGGCACGTCCCTTGTAGACCGGTGTGCCACCAGGAGCGGGCTGCACCAGACAGAGGATCAGCGGCTCCACCTGCAGTTCACGGCGCATCCGGCGGCCAAGGCCCACCTCCACTTCACGCTGCACACCCATCCAGTCCACCTCGGGGGCCTTGCCACCGGTGTTGCGGCAGAGCTGCTTCCAGCGGTTTTCAAGCACCCACTTGATTTCGCGCTCCACCCACAACGACATCTTGCGGGCATCAGCTGTGGTGACCACACCCCGCAGGTTCACCCGCGGCGGAGCCACCATGGCGCCATCGGTGCTGATGGCAGCGAGGATTGTCACCACGCCGTCTTCCGCCAGCTGCTGGCGTTCCTTCAGCACCCGGGCATCAACGATGCCGTTGCGGGATTGATCCAGCAGCTCGATGCCCGCTTTCACGGCATTGCCTTTGCGGATCGAATCCGGGGTGAGCTCCACCACATCACCGTTGTCGATGATCAGGGTGTTATCGACCGGAACCCCCATCGCATGGCCGGTGCGGGAATGCTGCACCAGCATCCGGTGCTCACCGTGCACCGGCACGAAGAACTTGGGCCGGGTGAGGGCCAGCATCAGTTTCTGGTCTTCCTGGAAGCCATGGCCGGAGACATGAATGCCTTCGCCCTTTCCGTAAACGACCTTGGCGCCAAGCATCATCAGCTTGTCGATGGTGTTCACCACGGAAATGGTGTTTCCGGGGATTGGGCTGGCCGAGAAGATGATCGTGTCGGTGGTCTTCACCTTCACCTGGGGATGCTCCCCGCGGGAGATACGACTCAGGGCAGCCAGCGGCTCACCCTGGCTACCGGTCATCAGCAGCAGCGTTTCGCGATCGGGCACATCATTGATCTGCTTGATCGGCACAAACAGTTCGTCCGGAGCGCGCATGTAGCCCAGTTCCCGCGCCTTGGCGATCACGTTGAGCATCGAGCGGCCCAGCAGCCCCACCTTGCGGCCGTTCTTCAGGGCCAGCTCCAGAATCATCGACACGCGATGAATCGAGCTGGCGAAGGTGGTGACGATCACCCGCCCTTCGGCATTGGCGATGTGGCGATCCAGGTTGGGGAACACCGAGCGCTCCGGCGGGCAGAAGCCAGGAACCTCGGAGTTGGTGGAATCGCTGAACAGACAGAGGACGCCCTTGTCACCGTGGTGGGCAAGGCGGGCCATGTCGAAGTTTTCGCCGTCGACCGGGGTGTGGTCGAACTTGAAGTCACCCGTGAAAATCACGGTTCCCACCGGTGTGGAAATGGCCAGCGAGAAGCTGTCGGCCATCGAGTGGGTGTTGCGGATGAACTCCACGGAGAAGTGCTGACCCACCTTCACCACGTCGCGCGGACCGACGGTCTGCAGGGTGGTGCGGTCGCGGACACCGGCCTCGTCCATCTTGCCGGTGAGCATCGAGAGGGCCAGCCGCGGCCCGTAGATCACCGGAATGTTGAAGTGCTTGAGGTGGTGGGCAATGCCACCGATGTGGTCTTCATGACCATGGGTGACGATCATGCCGCGGATCCGCTTCTGGTTCTCGCGCAGGAAGCTGGTGTCGGGCAGCACCACATTCACCCCGTGCATGCCGTCGCTGGGAAAGGCCAGACCGGCATCCACCAGCATCAGGTCATCGCCGTACTCGAACACACAGGTGTTCTTGCCGATCTCATGCAGACCACCCAGGGGAATCACCCGAAGGCAGGGCTCCTGACCCTTGCTGGATCGCGCGTTGTTGGCCATGAAAAACGATGTGTAAAGAACGGGTTGCGTAAGCCGATAAGCCGGACCGGGCTAGGTCTGACGGAGGGCGGCCATGGCGTTGGAAAGCGAACGTTTCATGTCGTCAGAGAGGGGACAGAGGGGCGGACGAGGCGCACCGACAGACCAGCCATTGAGTTCCAGGGCAGCCTTGACGGGAATCGGATTGGTGGTGGCGAACAGGGCCTTGAACAGAGGAATCAACGCGTCGTGCAGGGCGAGTGCGGAGGCACCATCGCCGTTCAGATAGGCCTCGATCATGGCGCGGATCTCAGGGCCCGCCACATGGCTGCCCACACTCACCACTCCCACGGCACCCACCGCAAGCATCGGCAGGGTGAGGCCGTCGTCACCGCTGTAGATCGCCAACTGCGGACCGCAGGCCAGCCGCAAGGCCGTGACCTCTTCCGTGTTGCCGCTGGCGGCCTTGAAACTCACCACGTTGGGGCAGTCCATCAGCCGGGCCACGGTGGCCGGAGCGATGCTGCAGCCGGTGCGGCCAGGGATGTTGTAAAGCATCAACGGCAACTCAGGAGCCGCTTCAGCGATGGCCCGGAAATGGGCTTCCAGGCCCTCCTGGGGTGGCTTGTTGTAGTAGGGCACCACAAGAAGAGCGCCATCGGCGCCGGCCGCCGCCGCTTCCTTGGTGGCCTCCACCGCTTCGGCCGTGCAGTTGCTGCCGGTTCCCGCCAACACCTTGGCGTCACGGCCCACGGCCTCGCGCACTGCTTGCAGCAGCTGCAACTGCTCATCCCAGCTGAGGGTCGGCGATTCACCAGTGGTGCCGCACACCAGCAATCCATCGGAGCCCTGATCCACGAGGTGGCGGGCCAGGTTTGCAGCAACGCTGAGATCCACAGCACCGCTTGCATTAAAGGGGGTCACCATCGCGGTGACCACACGGCCAAAGGGCGTTGGCGAGAGGGTGGCGGCCTGGGTCATCACTTCTGAATCAACAATTCAGCGATCTGAACAGCATTCAGCGCCGCTCCCTTGCGGATCTGGTCCCCACAGAGCCAGAGTTCCAGAGCATTGGCATCACTGATGTCCTGCCGGATCCGGCCGATCGCCACCGGGTCGCGACCGGTCACATCCGTCGGCATCGGGAAACGGTTCGCCGCCGGGTCGTCAATCAACTCCACACCAGGTGCAGCCGCGAGCAGCTCACGCGCCTCATCAACCGGGAAGGGGGACTCGAACTCGATGTTCACGGCTTCCGAATGGGCCCGCAGCACGGGCACCCGCACGCAGGTGGCGGTGAAGCGCAGATCCGGCAGACCCATGATCTTGCGGGTCTCGTTCACCATCTTCATCTCCTCCTCGCAATAGCTGTTGGCCTGCAGGGGAGAGTTGTGCAGAAAGAGGTTGAACGCCAGGGAGTAAGGCAGCACCTCTCCTTTTGGAGTGCCGCCATCCAGCACCGTCTGCGACAGGTTTTTCAGTTCCTCCATGGCCCTGGCACCGGCACCACTGGCGGATTGGTAGGTGCTCACCACCACTCGGCGCATCGCCCGCTTGGCCGCCAAAGGAGCCAAAGCGAGGGTGAGCAGGATCGTGGTGCAATTCGGATTGGCGATCACGCCCTTGTGGGCGAAGGCCGCATCGGGATTGACCTCGGGCACCACCAGCGGAACACCCTCTTCCATCCGGAAGGCACTGGAGTTATCCACCATCACCGCACCGGCGGCGGTGATCGCCTCGCGCCACTGCCGGGAAACAGAACCACCCGCTGATGCCAGCACCAGGTCGACCCCTTCAAAAGAATGGGCCGAAACCTCTTTCACCGTGAGGGTGCGGCCGTTCCAGATTTGGGTCTGGCCGGCAGAACGGGCCGACGCCAACAGTTTCAGCTCGCCAACGGGGAAACGGCGCTCTTCAAGCAACAGCAGCAGTTCCTGGCCAACAGCACCGCTGGCACCGAGAACAGCAACATTGAGAGGGCGATTGGGAAGGGTCGAAGACAAGCGGTGGAGTGAACGATCTGAACGAAAACCCGTCGTTTCTCATATCCGACATCACTACGTAGAGAACGTGATGTCGGCCTAGCGACGCGCTCAGCTTACCGATCCAGCCTGAATTCACCGGTTGCATAAAGTGCTGGGCTGCCCTTTCCCTTCCCCCATGAGCGCTGCAGCCCTGAAGGTGACCACTGAAGCCCGCCCCAGCAGCCGCCTGGCGGTGACGGTCACCGTTCCTGGGGAGCGCTGCAAGACCAGTTACGAAGACGCCATCACCAACCTGAGCCGCAGCATCAACCTGCCGGGCTTCCGCAAGGGCAAGGTGCCGCGCACGGTGCTGGTGCAGCAGCTGGGTGGCGTGCGGATCAAAGCCACGGCTCTGGAAAAGCTGATCGATAACGCCTGGCGTGACGCCATCCAGCAGGAATCGCTGGAACCGATCAGTCAGCCTGATCTGAGCAGTGGTTTCGACGGCCTGCTGGAGAGCTTTGAGCCCGGCAAGGAACTCACCTTCACCCTGGAAGCCGACGTCGCCCCGACGCCGAAGCTGAAAACCACCAAGGGCCTGAAGGCGGAATTTGAAACCGTCGCCTACGACGCCTCACGGGTCGACGCGATGCTTGAGGACTCCCGCAAGCAGATGGCCACGGTCGTTCCTGTGGAAGGCCGTGCCGCGAAGAACGGCGACATCGCTGTGCTCGGCTTCAAGGGCATCTACAGCGATGACGGCAGCGAGATCGAGGGCGGCAGTGCCGATTCGATGGATGTGGACCTGGAAAACGGCCGGATGATCCCCGGATTCATCGAAGGGGTCATCGGCATGAAGGTCGGCGAGACCAAAACCGTGGATTGCCAGTTCCCTGACGACTACCCGAAGGAGGACGCCCGCGGACGTAAGGCCGCCTTCGAGATCGAACTGAAGGACCTCAAGACCCGCGAACTGCCCGAGCTGGATGACGAATTCGCCAAGCAGGCCAGCGAACAGGAAACCCTGGCGGACCTGCGCAAAGACCTGGAGCAGCGGCTCAAGGACGACGCCGAACGCCGTCAGACCAGCAACCGCCGCGATGCCCTCGTCGCCGCCCTGGTGGAGCAGCTGGAGGTGGAGCTGCCGGAAGCCCTGATCCAACAGGAAAGCCGCAACCTGCTGGAGCAGACCGCAGCCCAGTTCGCCCAGCAGGGCATGGATGTGAAGTCGCTGTTCACTCCCGACCTGGTGCGCAACCTGATGCAGAACTCCCGCCCCGAGGCTGAAGAGCGTCTGCGCCGCAGTTTTGCCCTCACCGCCCTGGCTGAAGCGGAGGACATCAAGCTCGACGACAAGGACGTGGACGCCAAGGTCAAGGAGGTGAAGAAGGAGCTCTCCGCCGACGCCAAGATCGATCCGGAGCGCCTGCGTCAGGCGGTGATGGATGACCTTATGCAGGATCGTCTGATGGGCTGGCTCGAGGAGAACAGCACCCTCACCGAAAAGGCACCGGCTGCGGATGACAGCAAGGCTGCAGCCAAGAAAAAGCCCGCCGCCAAGAAGACCGCGGCCAAAAGCAAGTCCAAGGCGGACGCCAAGGACTGAGCAACGCCCATAGATTGGCCCAACTTCACCGCATACCGATCGCGTGATCGACGCCCGCAGTCACCACCCCATCCAGAACCGCTGGCGGGCCGCCATGCCCGTCTCGGCACCGGGGCCACTGCCCACGGTTGTGGAACAGTCCGGTCGCGGCGACCGCGCCTTCGACATCTATTCCCGCCTGCTGCGGGAGCGGATCATCTTCCTCGGCACCGGCGTGGATGACGCCGTTGCCGATGCCCTGGTGGCACAGATGCTGTTCCTCGAAGCCGAGGATCCCGAAAAAGACATTCAGATCTACATCAACTCACCAGGCGGTTCGGTCACCGCTGGTCTGGCGATCTACGACACGATGCAGCAGGTCGCCCCTGACGTGGTGACCATCTGCTATGGCCTCGCCGCCAGCATGGGTGCCTTCCTGCTCTCCGGTGGCACCAAGGGCAAGCGCCTTGCCTTGCCGAATGCCCGGATCATGATTCACCAGCCTCTCGGTGGTGCCCAGGGGCAGGCGGTGGACATCGAGATCCAGGCCAAGGAAATCCTTTACCTCAAGGAAACCCTGAACGGGTTGATGGCGGAGCACACCGGCCAGCCGCTCGACAAGATCTCGGAAGATACCGACCGCGACTACTTCCTTTCTCCGGCAGAAGCGGTTGAATACGGCCTGATTGATCGCGTGGTGGACAGTTCCGGGGACGGAGGAATCATTACGGAGGGCTGACAGACGCCCTTCCGTTCTCGATCCTGTGTGTTCAGGGAGACCCCATCGGTTGATTCCTGAGTTGTTCTCCTGTGTGGTGCCCAGCGTTCGATGGCCAAGTTCGACGCCCATCTGAAGTGTTCGTTCTGTGGGAAATCCCAGGACCAGGTGCGCAAGCTGATCGCCGGACCTGGCGTTTACATCTGCGACGAATGCATCGATCTCTGCAACGAGATCCTGGATGAAGAGCTGGTGGATGGTCAGGGCAACCCCCGCCACAGCCACGAGCCGAGCCGGAAGGCCACCCCAGCCGCCCGCAAGAGCAGCAAACCGGCCCCGACCCTGGCCTCCATTCCTAGGCCTCAGGACATCAAGAGCTTCCTGGATCAGCAGGTGGTCGGCCAGGACGCGGCCAAGAAGGTGATGTCTGTGGCGGTCTACAACCACTACAAACGTCTGGCCTGGCAGGGGGATGGCCAGGGCGAAACCGAGGAAACGGCAACCCGGCTGCACAAGAGCAACATCCTGCTGATCGGACCCACCGGCTGCGGCAAGACGCTGTTGGCCCAGACCCTGGCCGAAATGCTGGACGTGCCCTTCGCCGTGGCCGATGCCACCACCCTCACCGAAGCGGGCTACGTGGGTGAAGACGTGGAAAACATCCTGCTGCGGCTGCTGCAGAAGGCCGATATGGATGTGGACCAGGCCCAGCGGGGGATCATCTACATCGATGAAATCGACAAGATCGCCCGCAAGAGCGAGAACCCCTCAATCACAAGGGATGTGTCCGGCGAAGGTGTGCAGCAGGCCCTGCTGAAAATGCTGGAGGGCACGGTGGCCAACGTGCCGCCCCAGGGCGGGCGCAAGCACCCCTATCAGGACTGCATCCAGATCGACACCAGCCAGATCCTGTTCATCTGCGGTGGTGCCTTCGTCGGTCTGGACGACGTGGTGCAGAAACGCATGGGCCGCAATGCCATCGGCTTCATGCCCAGCGACGGCCGTGGACGCAGCCGCGCCAACCGCGACCTTCAGGCCGCCCAGGTGCTGCGGCACCTGGAGCCGGATGATCTGGTGCGCTATGGCCTGATCCCCGAATTCATCGGCCGGATGCCGGTGAGTGCCGTGCTGGAGCCCCTGGACGAAAGCGCCCTGCAATCGATCCTCACCGAACCCCGCGATGCTCTGGTGAAGCAGTTCCGCACCCTACTGAGCATGGACAACGTGCAACTGCAGTTCGCCGATGACGCCATCGAAGCGATCGCCCAGGAGGCTCACCGGCGCAAGACCGGGGCCCGCGCCCTGCGCGGCATCGTTGAGGAGCTGATGCTGGACCTGATGTACGACCTGCCATCCCAGACATCGGTGAAGGAGTTCACCGTCACCCGGGCGATGGTGGAGGAACACACGGGCGGCAAGGTGCTGCCCCTGCCTGGCGCGGAACAACAGAAGACCGCCTGAAGTCTTGGCTGCCGCTGACCACCTGGAGGTGCCGCGTCAGCACGGCCTGTTCAACCACCACGGCATCGACCTCGGCGACGGAACCGTCGCCCACTATCTGGAAGGGCGTGAAATTCTGCGCAGCCCCTTGGAGGAGTTCAGCCAGGGCCAACCGCTGCGGGTGATCCACTACGTCGAGGCGTCTCCACAGGGTGTGACCCTGCGCCGGGCCATGGGGCGTCTGGGAGAGCAGGACTACAACCTGCTGTTCAACAACTGCGAGCACTTCGCCACCTGGTGCAAAACCGGACGTCATCGCAGTGGCCAGGTGGACTCCGTGCTGGAACGGGCCCGCCACTGGAGCGGGCTGATGCCTTCGGCGCTGATGCGGGGCCTGGAGCTCCTGATGCAACGGGGCCTGCTCGATGACGACGCCCGCGCCATGGCCAGGCGAGGCGTGGAGAAGCTGGAACGCCTGCGCCTCTCGCTGCTGCACAAGTTGGAGGGTCTGCTGGAACGAGCAGGAGAGGGAACCGATCGCCGGCTGTTGCTCACGGGCCAGAGCCTGGCCGATGAACTGGCCGCCGTCGAAGACCTGAAACAACGGATTGATGCCCTGCTCCAGCAGCACCCCGCCCTTCCAGGCTCCGATTCCTCTGAGTAATCTCCTCTCAACGCTCGCGGCGCATGAGTTCGGCCTACCAGCCGCTGCATCACAAATACCGGCCCCAGCGATTTGACCAGCTGGTGGGGCAGGAGGCGATCGCCGCCACCCTGGGCCACGCCCTCACCAGCAATCGGATTGCCCCGGCCTATCTGTTCAGCGGCCCCCGCGGCACCGGCAAAACCTCCAGCGCCCGCATCCTGGCCCGCTCGCTCAATTGCCTGAACAGCGAGGGGCCCACTCCAGAGCCCTGTGGCACCTGTGAGCTCTGCACCACGATCGCCGCCGGCACCGCCCTCGATGTGATCGAGATCGATGCCGCCTCCAACACCGGCGTCGACAACATCCGCGAGCTGATCGAACGCTCCCGCTTCGCACCGGTGCAGGCCCGCTGGAAGGTGTACGTGGTGGACGAGTGCCACATGCTCTCCACAGCAGCCTTCAACGCCCTACTGAAAACCCTGGAGGAGCCCCCACCGCAGGTGGTGTTCGTGCTCGCCACCACCGACCCGCAACGGGTGCTGCCAACGATCCTCAGCCGTTGTCAACGCTTTGATTTCCGCCGCATTCCTCTGGATGCCCTCAACAAGCATCTGAGCTGGATCGCCGCACAGGAAGCGATCGAGATCAAGCCTGAGGCCATTCATGTGGTGGCCCAGCGGTCCCAGGGAGGCCTGCGTGATGCGGAAAGCCTGCTGGATCAGCTGAGCCTGCTGCCGCCACCGATCGAAGCCGCTGCGGTATGGGATCTGCTGGGGGCCGTGCCCGAGCAGGAACTGCTGGAGCTGGTGGGGGCCATGAGCAGCGCCGAACCTGTGCAGCTGCTGGAGGCCACCCGCAACCTGCTGGACCGGGGCCGAGATCCCGGGGCCGTGCTGCAGGGTCTGGCCGGGATGCTGCGCGATCTGGTGCTGATGGCCGCCGCTCCGGAGCGACTGGAACTCACCAGCGTGTCGCCCCAGTTCCGCGAGCAGCTGCCCGCCCTCGCCAAGACCATCGGCAGGGCCCGCTTGCTGCAATGGCAGGCACAACTGCGCGGCACCGAGCAACAACTGCGCCAAAGCGTGCAGCCGCGCCTGTGGCTGGAAGTGCTGCTTTTGGGGTTGCTGGCGGAACCGGTGGCGGCTCAGAGCGCAGCCGCAGCGCCGGCCCCAAGACAACCAGCAACAACGCAGCCGGCAGCAGCAAGCCCACCGACAACACCAGTCGCCCCTCCTGCTCCCACGGCTGCCGCCGCAGCCCCTGCAGCAACCCCCGCAATCGAGGCGCCCAGCCCCAGCCCAAAACCTGCCCCTGCGCCATCACCGGAACTGCCGGCGGTCTCCACCCCTGCAGCGGCCGCCAGCACCAACCTGCCCGAGCTCTGGCAGCAGATCCTGGGCAGCCTCGAATTGCCCTCCACCCGAATGCTGCTGTCGCAGCAGGCCCAACTGGTGCGCCTTGATGCCAACCGTGCCGTTGTGCAGGTGGCAGGCAACTGGATGGGGATGGTGCAGAGCCGAGCATCCCTGCTGGAACAGGCCGTGGCCAAAGCGCTTGGAGGCTCGCGGCAGCTGGTGCTGGAGGCCAGCAACAGCGCCATGCCACCTCCGCTGGCAACAGCCCCGGTCACACCACCATCAATCACTCCACCGACCACACCCCCCCCGATCGCTCCGGACATCACAACCACGCCGGTCGCAACCATGCCGGTCGGGACAGCCCCGGTCGCAACAGCCCCAGCAGCGGTCGAGCCCCCAACTCCGGCACCCTCAGCAACACCAGCGTCAGCTCCGGTGTCAGCGCCAGAACTGCCGCACACCCAAGCCAAACCATTGGACGCCAACCCGGCAGCTGCACCAGCAGAACCCAACCCTCAACCCAGTCCTCCCTCAGGCCTGGATCGTCAGGCCCGCAACCTGGCGGACTTCTTCAACGGTCAGGTGCTCGACGTTGACGACGTCAACTGAGTGAACGTCGATTCAACGACCCTCGCCCCGGTCATGCCGTTCAACAGGCAACAACCTCAGGCCTGAACCGGATGCTCCTGACCATGGCTGGTTTTGGCCCAGACCAAGCGTTTGGGGAGCAGTGACATCCGCAGCGTCACCCAGGGAATCACCACAAACCAGTGGCCGAGGTAGGCGATCGCCACAAGGAGATTGGCCAGGCTCGCTGAGGGGATCTCCGGCCCTTCGCTGCCACCACGACAGCCGCGCCAGTAAGCCAGACCCGAAACGCTGAAGGCCACAACAGACAAGGGCCAGTAGACCGGCAGGCTTCGGGTGATCAGAGCCGTGCTCAGATCAGCGAAGGACACCACCGGCAGGGCGTACTGGAGCAGAAAAAAGGCCGTCAGATCCCAACGCTGGCGAAAACTGAGCTGAGCTGACGTCAGCACCGGCCAGTAATCAAAGAAGCGCTGCAATCCGCCTTCCGCCCAGCGCTGCCGTTGTTTCCACAAGGCATGGAGACCAGGAACCGCCTCTTCCTGGACCGGAGGGTCCCACAACAATCCCACCAAGGCCCCATGGGTCAGCAGGCGGAAGCTGAGATCCAGGTCATCGGTGACGGTGTCTTCGTTGAAACCACCACTGGACTCGAGCACGGAGCGCTTGATCAGCTGTCCGTTCCCCCGCAGTTCGGCCACGCCTCCATTGGCCAGTCGGCCCGACTGGATCACCGCATCCAGAGCCATCTCCATCGCCTGGGATCGGGTCAACCAATTGCGATCGGCATCAATCACGGCCTTGCGCAGCTGCACCGCCGACCAGCCACCCTCCACGGCGTAGGGAACAAGGCGCTCGAGCAAGTCGTCCTGCAACTGAGCATCCGCATCAAGCACCAGCAGCCACTCACCTTTGAGGCAGCCCAAAGCGGTGTTGAGCGCACCCGACTTGCCCCCACCGGCATTGCGCTGGCGATGGATCACGTTCAGCTCAGGGTGCTGGCTGGCCAGATCGTCCAGCAGCTCAGAAGTTCGATCAAGACTGCCGTCGTCGATCACCCAGGTGGTGAGCTGCCCGGACGGATAACGCAGTGAAGTAAGCCGTTCCACCAAACGCGGCACCACCGCCTCTTCGTCGCGGGCGGCCACCACCACATCCAGGCTGGGAAGCGTCGTCCGATCAATCTCCGGCACGGACACCGATGACCCACGCATCAGCTGCCCGCGCATGACGGAACGGAGGCCATAGCCCCCAAGCATCAGGGCAAGACTGATGGCGGGCCAGAGCGAACGGGCGGAGTCCAGCCAGTGGGGAGCAGCACCAGCACATCCGCATGCGAACAGGAACGCTGCCGATTTCACCCGACGGTGATCACCCGATGTGGCGTTCGAGCTCATCCAGCTGCCCAGGTGGGAAGGACTTTAAGGGGACTGCACCAGTGTTGAGAGTGGGCCGTAGACAGTCCCTGGGTAGTAATGGCTCAGGATCCGCTCCACAGGCCAGCCACGCCAGGCCAGATCAATGGCCCCAGCCTGCGACAAACCAGCCCCATGGCCAAAACCACCACCCACCACCAACCAGCGTTCAGTCCCCTGAGGCTCCAAGACGAACAGGGTGCTGGGCAGCGTGCGGAGGGTCCGGCGAATGGCATCCAACTTGAGGATGACCGGAGCGGCGTCGCTGCTGCCTGAGATCTGCAAGGCCAGCACCCTGCCGCTGGCGCCCCGCTCGAGCACCTTCAATTGCAAAGGCGAAACCAGCGGGTCTGCGGCTGCGCCAAGGGCCTGACGCAAGGTCGGACCCGAAAGGATTCGGGTCCAGCGGAAGCGGGGGTGCCGCTGGCCAAAGGCCCCGCTGCGATCCGCCAGCAGCGCCAGCACCGCCTGGCGCTGCTGCAGGGGCAAGGGATGACGGTTGCTCCAGCCCTCATCCCCATCCGGCTGCGCACGCAAATAAGTGGTGGGCTGCATGGCCCAGGCTTCCGGCCCGGCAGCCATCACCCCGCCATTGGTGGCGTGATACACGGCGCTGATCGGCTGATTGTTCAGGCTGAGCAACTTGCCCTGGGTGGCTGCAATCGCCTCGCGCACAGGAGCTCCCGCATGGCGGGGATCGCTGTAGACCTGACACTGGGTGTCGCTGCAGAGGTGATAGCCATCAACGCTGAAGCGATGGCTGTTGGCCAGAGCCCAGGTGCGCGCCAGAACGGTCTGGGCCTGCAACGCCGCCATCGGTGAACCGGCACCGATCTCATGGGGCACCACCCCCTCGAGGTAGCGCTCCACCGGCACCTGCTCCACAAGGGTCCAGCTGCCATAGGCATCCCTTTGCAAGCGGAAGGGCCCTTCAAAACGTCCACCCGCCCAGAGCAACCCATCCGAGGCCTCAATCAAGAGAGGTCCTTGCAGGGGGCGCTCACCCTCCAGCGTCTGCAACACCGGTTCGACGGTGCTGGTGACGGTGCCTTGCCAATCGCGCACGGCCAGACCATCGGGAACAGGCGAACCCTCCGGCGCCCACACCTCCCACTCCTTGGGATGGGCCACCTCGGCCGCAACTCCAAGAGCACGCCAACGGGAGGCGACACGATCCGCCGACTCAAAGCTGGCGTAGGGACCTGCAATCCGGCGGGCCAACTTGAGCGAACGGGCCAAGGCAACGCTTCGCCAGGTGATCACGAAACCTGAACCAATGCCTTGCTCCCCGGTGGCGTCGCGAAGAGTGAGCGATCCGGCAAAGGCACGCAGGTTCAAAGCAGCGGCGGTCGCCCTGGCACCAAGGTGATCCTCCAAGGCCACCCAGAGCACCGGTTCATGACCTTCAACCCGCGGTGGGTCAGCGACGGAACGGTGCGTCGCCCGCCGAACCGGTTCCACCACCGGGGGCTCAGACACGGCGGATTGCAGGCCATCACCCGGCTCACGGGCGCGGCAGCCCAAGCCCACGCAAAGCAGCAATGTGAGCGTCAGGAACCGAATCATTCAAGGGGGGGGCACGTCGGGACGTATTGTTGTCGTTTGTGTCCGAACGAGCAGACCAATGCCCAAGCTGAAGACCCGCAAAGCTGCCGCGAAGCGGTTCAAAGCGACTGGCACTGGCAAATTTCTGCGTCGTCGCGCTTTCCGGAACCACCTGCTGGACCACAAAACGTCCAAGCAGAAGCGTCATCTGGCCACCAAGGCCGTGGTGGACCGCACCGATGAAGAGCGCGTGACCCTGATGATGCCCTACGCCTGAGCACAGCTGCTCAGACGAGACCGTTCAACAAGACCTGATCCAACCCTTCCAACCTCATGGCCCGCGTCAAGAGAGGCAACGTCGCCCGTAAACGCCGCAACAAGATCCTGCGGCTGGCCCGTGGCTTCCGTGGTGGCAACGGAACCCTGTTCCGTACAGCAAACCAGCGGGTGATGAAAGCCCTCTGCAATGCTTACCGCGATCGTCGTCGTCGCAAGCGCGATTTCCGTCGCCTCTGGATTGCCCGCATCAACGCAGCTGCCCGCCTCAATGGTGTGAGCTACAGCCGTCTGATGGGCGGTCTCAAGAAGGCCGATGTGCGCCTGAACCGCAAGATGCTGGCTCAGCTGGCAGTTGTTGAC
Source organism: Synechococcus sp. MU1651 (assembly GCF_023630635.1). NCBI lineage: Bacteria > Bacillati > Cyanobacteriota > Cyanophyceae > Synechococcales > Synechococcaceae > Synechococcus > Synechococcus sp. MU1651. The sequence continues at coordinate 35,641 of NZ_JAKUHJ010000002.1, read as the reverse complement.
CCCGGCAGCTTCACCAACGTCGTGGCTGCAGCTAAGAGCTGAATTTCCCAACCGTGAACCTGCTGCCCCAGACCTACCTGCTGGGCCTGGTCGGCCTGCTTGCCATCGTTGCGGTGGTGGTGGGCCGACAATTTTTTCGTGTGCGTCGTGATGAAGCACGCCTGATTGAGCTCGAAAAATCCGACTCGGCCTCGTCACGACAGGCGTCTGACCTCTACGAACTCGGATCCGTTCAATTGCGAAAGCGGTTGTACCCGCAGGCGGCTGCCACCTTGAAGCAGGCACTGAAACGCCTGAGTGGTGAGCCGGATGAAGCCCGTGCGCTGATCGAAAACGCGCTCGGCTTTGCTTTAGCAGCACAAAAGGATTACTCCGGTGCCACCAAGCACTACAAGCTTGCTCTGAAGGCAAAAGCGGACTACCCCGTCGCCCTCAACAACCTGGCTTTTGCTCAGGAGAAGCTGCTGAAGGACGCTGAGGCAATCTCCCTCTATGAGCAGACACTTCAACTGGAACCCGACAACGCCACTGCGAAGAAAGGGCTGAAGAAACTCAAACAGCGGAACAGCTGAGTTCTTTCAGATCTACTTGTTGCCTCACAAAAATATGGTCACCAGAGCGGCTGAACCGGAGGTTCTTCCTGGCAGCTTGCGGTCATCGCCAAGCGTCCACCCACTCCAGTGCTGGGGTCGGCCACGTTGATCAATCGAGGCGCCTGCCAACTGGTGGGACTGAACATCTGCAGGCCGAGGAAGACGCCACCAGGCTCAACGCCAGCGATCAGGGGATCCGCCAAGGGGATGAGATCTAGCTGATCCGACTTGGCATGGACATTGCCTTGAACCGGCGTGGTGACGGAACCAAGGGTCATCGTGCCCCGGAGATCCACCATCTGGCCCATCGCCGTCATCTGGGTGATGTCCAACGTGACATCGACGGTGGGGTTGCCATCAAAAGGCTCAAAGGTGCCGCACCACTGTCGGGGCAGCGATTCCGCCAGCTCTGCAGCGCGTGCGACTGGATCGAAACTCTCCACCTCGAGTTCCTTGAGCTCCAGTGGAACCGCCAACTGAATCGGATCCAGAGGCAACTGGGGATTGGTCTGGAACGGCACCTGGCTGCCAGCCGGGAGATCCATGGCAAGCAGGAACGGCATGGAAGACGATGGATGATGAAGGAACGGTAGGCCCTTTTGCTCAGACGCGTCATGGATTCGCCCTCCCCCAGCTCCGACCCCCTGACCATTGGCGGGCGTCAGTTCAACAGCCGTCTGTTCACGGGCACCGGCAAATATCCATCCATGACGTCGATGCAGCAGAGCATCGAGCGATCCGGCTGCGACATGGTCACGGTGGCTGTGCGTCGGGTGCAGACCGTGGCGGCAGGCCATGAGGGCCTGATGGAAGCCATTGATTGGCAACGGATCTGGATGCTGCCCAACACGGCGGGCTGCACCGATGCCGAAGAGGCAGTGCGCGTGGCACGGCTTGGACGGGAGCTGGCCAAGCTGGCGGGACAGGAGGACAACACCTTCGTGAAGCTGGAGGTGATTCCTGACTCCCGGCATCTTTTGCCCGATCCGATCGGCACCCTGAACGCCGCCGAACGCCTGGTGAAAGAAGGGTTCACGGTACTGCCCTACATCAATGCCGACCCCCTGCTGGCCAAACGGCTGGAGGAGGTGGGATGCGCCACGGTGATGCCTCTGGGCTCTCCGATCGGCTCGGGCCAGGGGCTCAACAATGCCGCCAACATCGGTTTGATCATCGAAAACGCCGGGGTGCCGGTGGTGGTTGACGCCGGCATTGGTGTTCCAAGCGAGGCGGCACAGGCCCTCGAAATGGGCGCCGATGCCGTGCTGGTCAACAGCGCCATCGCCCTTGCGGGCGACCCCGCCGCCATGGCCGAGGCCATGGGCAATGCGGTGATGGCCGGGCGGACCGCCCACCTTTCCGGGCGCTTGCCCCGGAGGGATCAGGCCTCTGCCAGTTCACCGACCACGGGCCTGGTGCAAACACCCCAATGAAGTGAAGAGACGTGAAGTGAGGTGAAGCCTGCTTCACAAAGGCAGGCAATGAGCATTTGGACTCATAAGGTCCGACCAGTCGCATTGGACCCATGTCGGTCACCACGGAAGACGGCGGTCGTCTCAACGCCTTCGCCAAGGAGCCACGCATGGAGGTGATGGACGTCGCCGCCAGCCAGAGCCGCAACCGCAGCTCAATGATGATGCTGGTGAGCGGTGGATTGATCGTGGCCGCGATGGTGGCGGTGACCGTCGCCATCAGCTGAGACGGTTCACACTGAAAATCCCTGTAGTAGCTTGCCAAGACTGAGCATCATGCTCGTTCCAGCAGGAGTTTGGGGTGAAAGTTCTCGTTCTCGGCGGTGACGGCTTCTGCGGCTGGCCCTGTGCGGTGAACCTGGCGGATCAGGGCCACGACGTTCTGATCGTGGACAACCTCAGCCGTCGCAAGATCGACATCGACCTTGAAGTTGAGTCGCTGACGCCAATCGTGAGCATCGGTGAGCGCCTCAAAGCCTGGGAGGAAACCGGCGGCAAGCCGATGCGGTTTGTCCACATGGACATCGCCCATGAGTACCAGCGGTTGCTGGATCTGCTTCGGGACGAGCGCCCCGATTCCGTGGTCCACTTCGCGGAACAGCGGGCCGCCCCCTATTCGATGAAGAGCAGCGCCACCAAGCGTTACACCGTCGATAACAACGTCAACGGCACCCACAACCTGCTAGCGGCCATTGTTGAAAGCGGTCAGGACATCCACGTGGTGCACCTCGGCACCATGGGCGTCTACGGCTATGGCTCCCACCGCGGCGCCACCATCCCTGAGGGTTACCTCAAGGTGGAAGTGCCCCAGCCCGACGGCAGCCGCTTTGAAGAGGAAATCCTCCACCCGGCAAGCCCCGGCAGCGTCTATCACATGACAAAGACGCTCGACCAGCTGCTCTTCCTCTACTACAACAAGAACGACAAGGTCCGCATCACCGACCTGCACCAGGGCATCGTCTGGGGAACCAACACCGATGCCACAGACCGTGACTCGCGGCTCACCAATCGCTTTGATTACGACGGCGATTACGGCACGGTGCTGAACCGTTTCCTGATGCAAGCCGCCATTGGCTACCCGCTCACCGTTCATGGAACCGGGGGCCAGACCCGCGCCTTCATCCATATCCGCGATTCCGTGCGCTGCGTCCAGCTGGCGCTGGAGAACCCTCCGGAACAAGGGGAGCGGGTGAAAATCTTCAACCAGATGACCGAGAGTCATCAGGTGGGTGAACTGGCCAAGAAGGTGGCCGCCCTCACCGGTGCTCAGGTCAACAACCTGCCCAACCCCCGCAACGAGGCTGTTGAAAACGATCTGATCGTGGACAACCGCTGCTTCATCGAACTGGGCCTCAACCCCACCACCCTCGATGACGGCCTGCTGAAGGAAGTGGTGGAAATCGCCACCCGCTACGCCAACCGTTGCGACCGCAACCGCATCCTCTGCACCTCCGCCTGGACCAAAACCCAGGCCCAGGCCATCGGTACCGCGTCCTGATCGAGCTTCATCCTTGAAAGTCGCCTTCTTCACCGAAACCTTCCTGCCGAAGGTCGATGGCATCGTCACCCGTCTCACCAAGACGGTGAAGCATCTGGTGGACGCCGGCGATGAAGTGGTGGTCTTCTGCCCGGAGGGCTGTCCAGAGGAGTACATGGGGGCACGCCTGATCGGCGTTCCGGCAATGCCGCTGCCGCTCTATCCCGAGCTCAAACTGGCCTTGCCTCGCCCGGCAGTGTCCGACGCGATCGATGCGTTTCAACCCGATCTGATCCACGTTGTGAACCCAGCGGTGCTGGGTCTCGGCGGCATCTGGCTCGCGAAGAACAAAGGCATCCCCCTGGTGGCGAGCTATCACACCCACCTTCCCAAGTACCTCGAGCACTACGGCCTGGGAATGCTGGAGCCACTCCTGTGGGAGATGCTCAAGGCCGCCCACAACCAGGCCCTGCTGAATCTGTGCACCTCCACTGCCATGGTGAAGGAGCTCAGCGACAAAGGCATTCAGCACACTGATCTGTGGCAGCGAGGTGTGGACACGGAGTTGTTCCGTCCCGAGCTGCGCAGCGCAGAGTTGCGCAAGCGGCTTCTCGGCGGCCATGACGACCGTGGTGCACTGCTGCTCTACGTCGGCCGCCTCTCCGCGGAGAAGCAGATCGAACGGATACGCCCTGTGCTGGAGGCCCTTCCCGATGCACGGCTGGCCCTGGTGGGCGATGGTCCCCACCGCCAACAACTGGAGAAGCACTTCGAGGGAACCGCCACCACCTTCGTCGGCTATCTCGCCGGGGACGACCTGGCAGGGGCCTACGCCAGCGGCGATGCCTTCCTCTTCCCCTCCAGCACGGAGACGCTGGGGTTGGTGCTGCTGGAAGCCATGGCAGCCGGTTGTCCCGTGGTCGGCGCCAACCGTGGCGGCATCCCCGACATCATCACCGACGGGGTTAACGGCTGCCTCTATGAACCCGACGGCGCCGATGGTGGCGCTGCAAGCCTGATCGAAGCCACCCGCCGCCTGCTGGGCAACGACCTGGAACGCCAGGCCCTACGCAGCGCTGCCCGCGCCGAAGCCGAGCGCTGGGGCTGGGCAGGCGCCACCGAACAACTGCGGACCTACTACCGCACGGTGCTGTCAGCGCCTCAACTCACGGCTGCCTAGCGCTGCCGGGTCCGCTCCCACTCCGCCAGCACCTTCTTGGCCATGGGCAGAGCGTGGACCGACCCACCTCCAGGAGTGTTCTGGGCAAAGGCCACCACCACGATCTTGCCGTCGGGATAGGGGGCATAGCAGCCGAACCAGGCGTGATCAGGCCCTCCCGTGCTGTCTTCAGCCGTTCCGGTTTTGCCAGCCGCCGCAGGAATGCCAGGGCCATTGAGGCCGGCACCGGTTCCGGCCTCCACCACTTTGCGCAGGCCCTCCTGGATCGTCTGCAACGTTGATGGCTTCATGGCCACCTTGGTGCGGTGCTCCGGACTCAGCCAGTCGATGTCGCCGGCGGCGAGATGCGGCGTCACCAACCAACCACCATTGGCGAACACCGCATAGGCGCGGGCCAACTGCAAGGGAGTGATCTGCACCACGGACTGCCCGATAGAGGCGCTGGCCATGTCCTCAGGGATCCAGGGCACCGTGCCGGGCTCCGCCCAACCCCGACCGCGATCGGCCCAGGGCTCATCTCCCACCAGCCCGACACTCTCTTCCCAGCCGATCTCAATGCCGGTTTTCTGCTGGAAGCCAAGCTGATCAGCCGCCTGTTTGAGGGCTTTGGAGCCGACCCCAACGCCCACTTGATAGAAGAAGGTGTTGCTGGAGAAACGCAGGGCATCCGCATAGCCGATATGGCCGAAGCCAGCCCCGTTGTGATCCGGGAAGCAATGGCCGCCGTAGGTGATGCAGGCCGTGGTCTGGAGCTTGGTGTCGGGCGGGAATTGGCCCGACTCCATGCCGGCCATCGCCGTCACCGGCTTCCAGGTGCTGCCGGGGTCATAGGGATTCATGGCCCGGGACAACAACGGCTTCTTCGGATTGGAAAAGAGGGCGTCGTACTCCTTCTGGGTGGTGATCAGCTTGGAGAAGAAGTTCGGATCAAAACTGGGACGGCTGGCCAGAGCCAACACGGCACCCGTTGCGGCCTCCAGCGCCACCACAGCGCCACCGGGCTTATCGGCCAGCGCCTGCTCCGCCACCCGCTGCAGATCCAGGTCGAGGGTGAGCACAAGATCCTTTCCTGCTTGAGACGGTCGATCGCCCAGGTTGCGCTGCACCTCGCCCATGGCATTCACCTCGAGCATCTGGCCGCCCCACTTCCCGCGCAGATGGCGCTCGTAAGCCGCTTCAACACCGGTGCGACCAATGCGGTCGCGAATCTTGTATCCCTTCTCCGCCAGGATTTCGAATTCGCTTTCCGTGATCGGCTGGGTGTAGCCGAGGGCATGGGCCGCCAGGGTGCCATTGGGATAGGAGCGCAGGATGTCGACATCCACCTGGGCACCCCGCAACCCCAGGGCCTGTTCCCGGAAGCGCAGCACCTGTTCCGGCTTGAGATCGAGGGCCAACGTGGTGCGGTAACCATCCCGATCCAGACCCTTCTGCCGGCGCTGGTCGAGCAGATCAGGCTTCAAATTCAGAAGCCTTGCCAAGCGATCACGCAGATCAGGCCAGTCGTCATCGCTGACCAGGCGCGGCTCAAGGTACAGGGAGTAAGTGAGTTTGCTGGTGGCCAGCACCCGGCCTTTGCGATCAAGCAACCGACCACGAATGGGCGAGCGAGGCACAAGACGGATGCGGTTTTCGTCCGCCAGTTCGCGAAAACGGGCCCCCTCCAGCAGCTGCATCCAGACCAGGCGACTGACCATGGCGCTGCAGAACAGCAACACCAGCATCAGCAGCACCAGGGGTTGCTGACGCAGACCGGTCTGACGCTGCTGGACGGAACGGGTCATTCCTGTTGCGGCTCTGGCAAACGGCGGCGCAACTCCTCGAGGCGCTCTTCGATCCGCCGCAAGGTCGGCAGCAAATCGTCGGGGCCGTCCTGTTCAACCGTTGCCGGTTCATCAACAGACACCGAGACAGGCATCACCGGATTGCCCAGCCCGGGGCTCACGGCATCCAGCTGGTCTCGGACGCCCCGCGCCACGGGCTCCCCTTCCTGACGCAAATCAGCGATGGGGTCCTCCGAGCCGGCCGTGAACGCCTCCACCACCTTGCCGGCCCCCCCCTGCCGGGCCCGCTCCAGCACGGCCAGCCCCACAGGGAGCACGTCCTGCATCAAGGACAGACGCAACTGGTCGAGCGGGTTGTCGGAGTTGGAATCAGCGGCCATGGGGCCAGATCAACGAACCCCAGTCTGTCCCGAAGGAAGCGCCAATGTCGGACAAGCCGAACGGTCTGCCGCCAGGGACCAGCCCATCACCCCACTCAGCACCATCAGCATCACCACAGGCACCAGGGCTTTCTGGGTGGTGTCCAGCAGGATCCATTCGCGCCAGGCACGCCAGAAGCGGCTGCGCTCAAAGCGGCGGTGCTCACGGCTTTCGTCGCGCTGACGCCGCCGGATCGCCTTGTCCACCCAGCGCTCGAAGGCCCGCTTCTTGGTGATCGTCATCTTGCGTTCCACCTCGAGCATCTGCCCGGAACCCAGCTCGGGATGGAAGGTGCTGATCAGCTCCAGGCTCTTGAGGAACATCTCCACAGCGCCATCGTGAACGGCGGTGGCGTGATCATCCAGCTGGCCCCAGTCGAGTTCGGGGTAAAAACGGCTGCGGTTGGCCGTGATCTGATCCTCCGTCAGCTGACCGGGCTCCCGCAGCCAGCGATCGGTGTTGCTGTCGAACCGCCGCCAATAGAGGAAAGGGTTCAGATAGATCGTGCGGCCACTCAGCTGAATGCTGTCCTGCTGCAGCCGTCGCTGCAGCTGAACATCCTGCTGTTGTGTCGCCGTCATATCCCAAAGGCCGGTGGCCCAAGGTATCGGTGATGCAGGGCCGTCGCCAGCCGTGGATCAGCCTGCGTCAGCCGCAAGTCATTCCCACTCGATCGTGCCGGGGGGCTTGCTGGTGATATCGAGCACCACCCGGTTCACCCCCTTCACCTCATTCACGATCCGATTGGAGATGGTCTCCATCAGGTCGTAAGGAAGACGGGACCAATCGGCGGTCATGCCGTCCTCACTGGACACACAACGCAGCACGATCGGCCAGGCATAGGTGCGTTTGTCCCCCATCACCCCAACCGAACGCACGGGCAGCAGCACGGCAAAGGCCTGCCAGATGTCGTGATACAACCCTGCTTCCTTGATTTCCTGGCGAACAATCAGGTCGGCATCACGCAGGCAGTCCAGCTTCTCGTCGGTGACTTCACCCAAGATGCGAATGGCCAGACCAGGGCCCGGGAAGGGATGGCGGCGCACGATCTCCTCGGGCAGGCCAAGGCTGCGGCCCACCTTGCGCACTTCATCCTTGAACAGCTTGCGCAGGGGCTCCACCAGCTTGAACTGAAGGTCTTTGGGAAGACCGCCCACGTTGTGGTGGCTCTTGATCTTCACGGCAACCCGCTCGCCCGTCTTGGGGTCCACGTTGGTGCCGGCGCTTTCGATCACATCGGGATAAAGCGTGCCCTGGGCCAGGTAATCGAAGGGTCCGAGCCGCTTGCTCTCCTCTTCGAACACACGGATGAACTCGGTGCCGATGATCTTGCGCTTCTCCTCCGGATCGGTGATGCCCTTCAGCTTGCCGATGAACCGCTGACGGGCATTGATGTACTCCACATGGATGTTGAACTTCCGATCGAAGAAGTCCATGAGGAACTCGGGCTCACCCTTCCTCATGAAGCCCTGGTCGATGAACATGCAGGTGAGCTGATCACCAATCGCCTTTTTGAGCAGGAAGGCAAGGGTGGACGAATCCACCCCACCGGAGAGGGCCAACAGAACGCGCTTGTCGCCCACCTGCTCCCGCACCAGGCCGACGGCCTCATCGATGAACGCCGCGGTGGTCCAATCCGGATCACAACCGCAAACGTGATATACGAAATTGCGGATCAGGGCCATGCCGCAGGTGGAATGCACCACCTCGGGGTGGAATTGCACCCCGTAGAGCTTGCGTTGCAGGTGCGCCACCGCCGCCTCCGGCGTGTTGGCGGTGTGGGCCAGGCGCACAAACCCATCGGGCAGAGCCTTCACTGAGTCGCCATGGCTCATCCACATCGTCGAACCGTTGTCGACATTGGTGAGCAGGTCCGTGGGGTCGTCCACTTCCAGGGGCGCCTTGCCGTATTCGGCCTTGCCCGTGGCGGCTTCCACAACGCCCCCAAGCTGCTGCACCATCAGCTGCATCCCGTAGCAAACCCCCAGCACGGGAATGCCCAGATCCCAGATGCCGGGATCGCAGAGCGGCGCATGCTCGGCGTAAACGGAACTGGGACCACCGCTGAGGATGATTCCCTTCGGAGCCATGCGTCGCAGCTCCTCGGCCGACGTGCTGTAACCGAGCACCACCGAGAAGACCTCGGTCTCGCGCACGCGCCGGGCGATCAGCTCCGAATACTGGGAGCCGAAATCAAGGATGACGATGGCCGGCTGACGCTGACCGTCGGACGAGGGCTGGGACATCGATCCTGGGAGGTATCGCTCGCGGACGAGCGTCAATCCCTCAATGTAAAGAAGCGCTTCTCCCCCTCCGGTCCCAACCAGCGCAGGGTGCGGCTTCGATCGAACAGGGCAGCACCAATCCGCATCGACCAGTCGCCGTAGCGATCCACATAAGACTGGCTGCGCCGCTCCACGATCGCGGCGAGATGCTGCCCAAGGGCCGTGGCTTGATTGGCCTCCAGTGCCCGAAAGGCCTCCTCAACGGATGCAGCACCCCGCAGTTGCAGCAACTGGGCCACCGACAGACCGGCATCCAGACCCAAGGCCACAAGCACCTCCAGACGGCCGTCGGCCAGGTGGTGATGGGTGTGAAAGATGCCGCCGGCCAGCTTGATCAACTTGCCGTGGTAACCCAGCAGCAGCAGATCGCGAACACCGGCTTCCGCCGCGGCCACGAGCACGGGCCCCACCCAGTTCCCCACCTTCAGCACGGGCCCCAGACCCTGCTGGCGGGCCAGATCCAAGCCGTTCTCACCGATCACCAGAACGAGGCGTCCCTGAAACGCCGCATGCGCAGCGAGCGCCCTCAGGTCTGCCAACACCTGCTGCAGTTGATCCGGTGCGGCGCTGCGCTGCACCTCCGCCTGGGTACCGATCAAGGCCAGACCATCAACAACACCGAAGGCGGCATTGCTGGTGCGTTCGGCCAGAACGCGGCCCCTCGGAAGAATCGGCTGCACCAGCAAGCCCCGACCCGGCGGCACCAGGGGCAACAGATTCCGCTCCAACAGCTCACGGGCAAAACCGGAGAGGCAAACGTCCCCCTCAGCGCCAAAACGACCCACCCCTTCTCCGGCCTGCAGCTCGAGCACCGGCTGGGATGCAGCGATCCAGGCCACCCGCACCCAGACCTCAAGATCCCGCGTCAGATCAAGGCCAGGCCCTGGATCACAACGGCTGATGCCCAGGGCCTCCCCTGGGGCCAGAGGAGCCGCCGAGTAGACCGGCACCTGCAGAGACGGTTGATCTGAGCCCTGACTCAACTGCTGCTCAGGCTCAAACGGCTCACCAAGCAACACCTGCAGGGCCGCCTTGGCCGCCGCCGCCACCCACACCGGCAGGGTCAATCCAGAACTGGAGGGGGCGATGGAACCAGACAAGCTGTTTTCTAGAGTCGCCGATTGGCATCCCCCGCGCCATGCAGGACAAGCTCACCCTGATGATTCCGGGCCCCACCCCGGTGCCGGAAACGGTGCTGAAGGCCATGGGTCGTCACCCCATCGGCCACCGCAGCGGGGAGTTCCAGGCCATCGTGCGGCGCACCACCGAACAGCTCAAGTGGCTGCACCAGACGACAAGCGACGTGCTGGTGATCACCGGCAGCGGAACCGCCGCCATGGAAGCTGGGATCATCAACACCCTCAGCCGCGGCGACAAGGTGCTCTGCGGTGACAACGGCAAGTTCGGCGAACGCTGGGTCAAGGTGGCCCGCGCCTACGGACTGGATGTTGAGGTGATCAAGGCGGAGTGGGGCCAACCCCTCGATCCCGAAGCCTTCCGCTCAGCGTTGGAAGCCGACAGCGCCAAAGCGATCAAGGCCGTGATCCTCACCCACTCGGAAACCTCGACAGGGGTGATCAATGACCTGGAGAGCATTGCCCGTCACGTGAAGGCCCACGGCACGGCCTTGACCCTGGCGGACTGCGTCACCAGCCTTGGTGCCACCAACGTCCCGATGGATGACTGGGGACTGGATGTGGTGGCCTCAGGCGCGCAGAAGGGCTACATGCTTCCACCGGGCCTCAGTTTTGTGGCCATGAGTGCACGGGCCTGGAAGGCCTATGAGCGCTCCGATCTGCCCAAGTTCTATCTGGATCTGGGCCCTTACCGGAAAACGGCGGCGAAGGACAGCAACCCCTTCACCCCGGCCGTGAACCTCTACTTCGGCCTGGAAGCTGCTCTGGACATGATGCAGAAGGAAGGTCTGGACGCGATCTTTGCCCGCCACGCCCGCCATCGCGCTGCCGCCCAGGCAGGCATGAAGGCGATGGGCTTGCCCCTGTTTGCCGCCGAGGGTTGCGGCAGCCCGGCCATCACCGCAGTGGCCCCCGAAGGCATCGATGCCGAACAGTTGCGTAAAGCCGTGAAGGAGAAGTTCGACATTCTTCTGGCTGGAGGACAAGACCACCTGAAAGGTCAGGTGTTCCGCATCGGCCATCTCGGCTACGTCTGCGACCGGGATGTGCTGACCGCCGTCGCTGCGATTGAATCCACCCTTCAGTCCCTTGGTCTACACAAAGGCAACATGGGAGCAGGGGTGGCTGCAGCCTCCGCCGCTCTCGGCTAAAACACAGGTGGCGAGAGCGATCTCGCCCCTTTGCGGGTGTAATTCAGTGGTAGAATGTCAGCTTCCCAAGCTGAACGTCGCCGGTTCGAGTCCGGTCACCCGCTTGAACAAATTTCAAACGCTCATCAAGAACGAGACTTGACGAGCTGGATAACCTGAGGCCCAGCGCACCCAGCACGGCGCTCGTGTTCCAAGGCCTGCAAGATCAACGAGCCCGCCTCATTGATTCGGCCATCTTCTGCACAGTGGCGGGCCTTGATAAACAAAGCCTGAGCTGCTAATTCATGGTCCTGACGTTGTTGAGCAGCCGTCTCTGATTGTTTTGTTTTCGTAAGCGTCAGGGTCAACGTTCGAATTTCCTTATCAACAAAAGATTAGCTCTAATTGATATTTAGGCCATCCCTCACGCGATCTGCACGATTGCCGATCAACCCCGTCGATTGCTTGGGTTCCGATCAGGTACCCGGTTCCTCTGCATTGCCCCCCAGATCGGCAATCCGGTCGCGCAACTGCGAGCAACGGCGCTGATCGCCTTTTGCTTCAGCGAGGGCGAGCGCGAATTCCAGCTTCTCGAGCTGATGACCACCTTCAAGGAAACCTGACCGGGTCCAGATGGTCATGCCATGCAAGGTGCGAGAAGCACAAGCATTGGAGGCAGGGATGGTGGTCGCCATAGTTGCCTTTCTTTTTATTTTGGCACCGCGCGCCACCCCTACGCGACATCGCGGCTCGCTTCTGTTTCGGCCTCCTGACCCCAGGCATGGTTCTGGGAGGACTCTTCAGGCATTTCTGGCTCTGGGATCGGAGCTGTGCTCTCCAAGAGCTCCCGCGTTTCCCGCAGCAGAGCTTCAACGCCCTCGAGCGTGGAGATCTCTTCGTCTGGAACAGCATTCAGATTCTGCTGCTGCTGGCGCAGTTGCAGCTCAAGCGCTTCCTGACGCTGTTCCAGTTTCACCAAACGCTGCGACAGAGCCGTGATGGTTTGCGCGAGATCTTCCGCAGTGCGGGTGATCCGAAAGGACACGGAGGACGTCATCACCGAAAGCTGATGGTTGCGCTGATGACAACACAGGAGCGCCGCTGTCTCAAGATCAAGCTGACATGACGCGATCGAGACCGATGCCTTCCTTGGCAACGCTGGCGCTGTACCTGCTGGCTGGAACCGCCATCGGACTGCTGGCTCTGTTCAGCGGCATTCCCGCCGCACCTCTGGCAGGGGCCTTGCTGGGTGCTGGCATCGTCAGCATGAGCGGCCAGCTGGAACCAGCCACATGGCCAGCGGGAACGCGCACAGTTCTGGAGATCGGCATCGGCACGGTGATCGGAACTGGCCTGACGCGAGCGTCCTTAGAGCAACTGCAACTTCTCTGGAAACCAGCGGTTCTGATCACCCTGGCGCTGGTGCTGACAGGACTGGTCGTCGGCCTCTGGACCAGCCGCTTGCTCGGTATTGATCCCGTCGTGGCCTTGCTTGGCGCTGCCCCGGGTGGCATCAGTGGCATGAGCCTGGTCGGTGCCGAATTCGGCGTCGGTGCTGCAGTGGCCGCCCTCCATGCCGTGCGGCTGATCACCGTGCTGCTCGTGCTGCCGCTGGTGGTGCGGCTGATCGTGCCCTCGACAGCTGGAAGCTGATCGATACCTTGGGACCAATCCACAACTGACGTCATGGGTCCCATCAGGTCATCGCTGGTTCTCTCCGCCGCGGCCCTGATCGGCGCTCTCAGCCCCATGACCTCCCCCCTGCAAGCGGCAGAAGCCGGCAATGAGAAGGGCGCCAAGATTTATTGCTTCATGCGGTCCAGCGGCAACGACCACAAGGTCAGCTGGAACGCCGCCTACGCCGTGATCAAACGGCAGCGCAGCGGCGTGTTCAAAACATCCCCGGAGCATGCCTCGGTGATGATTACGGAAGCCGTCGTCCAGGACCCCGGCAATTTCCCCGACTGTGGCCAGTTCCTTGGTGATCTGTTCGGCGGAAACACCCAACCAGCCACCGCTGCCGCCTTTGCAAACTCCTCATCCGTCACCGAAAGCAGCATCGAGAGCAGCTACGACACCACGCGCTACAGCTACTGAGCCCTCTGGGCTTCTGGGGCTGGCACTTCTGGCTGCCGTGTTGGTGGCTGGCTGCCAGAGCAAGCAACCCGCGACGCCTGCCAACACACCGACGCCGCTCGTCTCCAGTTGCCTCAGCGGCTTCCGCATGGATGACCTTGAGCTGATGGTGGAACGCTGTGATGAGGCCATCGAACAGTCACCGGATCAGGCCGATCTGCATCGCGACCGCGCCCTTGTCTTGACCCTGCTTGGCGATCAAGCCAAAGCCTGCGACGACGTCGCAACGGCAGTGTCGCTGCTGAAGCGGTCGAGCCAGCCGGTCGACCCGATGCTGCAGCACGAACTCCAGGTGCGTCAGAGCAGCTGCAAACAATCCCGCACCATGGCGGGGAGTGATTGACGTTGCAACGACAAGCGCCGAGGCCCCAGCAACACCTCGATCCGTTCCGCCTTGCTCGCCAACAAGCCATCCACCAGCTGGTCGGCTGCGCCGAGCTGCAGCCAATGGCAGGTCAGGCCATCTCCCATTCCCAGACGGTGACAGCGGTCTTCGGCTTGGTCGAGATCGCCCGGCGTCCAGGGGCGTTCCAGCAACACCACATGACGGGCCCGGTGCAGGGTGAAGCCAAGGGCACCGGTGCCGAAGGTGGCCAACAGACAATCGTTCTGACCCTGCTGGAACCGATCCACACTCCCCTGGCGTTCAACAGGGCGCTGACGACCGGTCAACAACTCGCCACCAAGGGTTTGCTGCAACAGCTGCAATGGGGCCACGAAGCCACTGAACAGCACTACAGCCTCGCCTTGCCGGCGCAGTGACTCCACCAGCTGCTGGGCCGCCGGCAATTTGAATTCCGCAGCGATCTGGCGTATGGAGGTGAGCAAAGCCAGGTGCTCTGCATCCCGTCGCACCTCTCCGAGCTGAGCCCGACGCCGGTAGTCATCCAACACCAGCTCGACACGATGGTCGAAACCCGTGAGCTCATCCTCCGACAGCGCCACGGGGTGAAGACGTCGCTGCTTGGGAGGAAGGTCCACCACCTGCTGCTTACGGCGATGCAGGATCAACGGTCGAGTTAAGCGCCGCAGCTCCTCCAACTGACTGGCGCCGGACGCCTGCCAACGTTTGCCGGATCGACCCTCCCGCCAGTGCCCCTGGCAATACCGCTCTTCAAACTGGCGTTGATCCCGAGCAATCGGATGATCCATCGCCGCAAGCAGGGGATACAGCTGGGACGGGCGACCGTTCTTCATCGGGGTTCCCGTGAGCATCCAGATCGCCCGCAAACGGGGATGACGGGCCAGACGCAGCAAGGCAGCCGTGCGCTGGGCCTGAAGCGACTGGGCGTAGTGCGCTTCATCGACCACCAGGAGCGTTCCCGCTGGTGGCAGGGTGTCGGGAAGCCGAGCCCAGCTCACCAGCTCCAGCTCAACCCCAAGGGCCTCTGATTCCCGGCGCCAGTGGGGATGCAGGCCGACGGGAGCCACCACCAGCAACCGCAGCTCGGCGCAACGCATCAGGGCACGGGCCGCCAACAGAGCTGTAAGGGTCTTCCCCAACCCCATCTCATCCGCCAGAACGGCGCCGCGACGGGCCAGGAGCCAGCGGACCCCGGAGCGTTGATGGCGCAGAGGCCGACGACCATCCTGCAGGACTTCGTCGAGATCCGCTGCAGCCACAAGGGTTCGGTGCGGTGGCAGCGGTGGCAGCGGCTGCTGGCACCAGTCGAGCCACTGCTGCAGTGCAGAGGTGACGGGGAAACGGCGCCCCAGGGCCTGCTGAAGCGCATCGGCTGCGGCCAAGGGAAAATCCCACCCCTGGCCAGCACCGTTCCAACGCCCTCGGGGCTTGATCCGACGCAACTGGGACTGGGTCACCGCATCAAAGGGGCTGACCACGCGAATCAGACCCGCTGGGGACAGATCTAGGCAACAGGTCAATGTGGGTTTTGGCGGCACCAACAGGCCCCCACAAACAATCACTTTAGTGAACCCAGATCAACGGACAGGCATTGAGATCAAGATTCACATCACAGGCTGAAAAATTATCGAAAATGCAGCGCTCGACACATTGACAGGCTTTTCGTTCAAGGCAGAATCCCCTCAACCGATGCATTCGGATGCATAGCAGGGACGCGGTTTTTCTCGACGAACTCTGTCCCAAATTACGCGTTCGAAGATGGCGACAGTCTCTACATACTTTTACCGGCAAAAGTTGCATTTATTGCGGCAAACCTTCCGAATCAATTGATCACATTCACCCCCAGGCCAAAGGGGGTTCAAGCGTTACTGAAAACTGTGTGCCGGCCTGCTTGTCCTGCAATGGCCGCAAATCCGACGCCGACGTTTTCGACTGGTACCGGCGACAACGCTTCTATGACCCACGCCGCGCCATGGCGATCCGGGCCTGGATGGATGGCGACCTGCGACTCGCCGTCCGCTTGCTGCAGTGGGCCCAACCGGATCACCCCATCAACGAGCCGGACGACATCTCAATCGCAGCTCAGGCAGCCTGAGGCTCACCAAACCCGGCAGACATCCGAGGAGTGATGACGCTGGCAGATGGAGGCCTGAACGCCTGGGTCTTCAGGAGCCAGCACCACAGCACCGGCGAGCAGGGCAGCCGTCAGGATGGCCCGGAGCACGATGGCCCCGGAGCGGGAACGATGCAGAGACGACGACGTCACGACAGTACATTTGATCTAATACAGGTGTACTGATGCTTGCCGATCTTGTCAAGCGCTCGCAGCCGCTGGCGGCTGACGCCAAGCTGCTGGTGCTGGGCGGCGGATACAGCGGACGTTGTATGGCCAGCCTGGCCCGAGCCCTGGGAACACCAGTGCTCTGCACCCGCCGTTCCCTCGACTCTCCCGAGGCGGATCTGCTCTTCGACAGCAACGGTCAGGACCAGCTCGACCCTGCTGCCCTGGAGGGCGTGACCCATCTGCTGTCCACCATCCCCCCGGATCGCGAAGGCAACGATCCGGTCTTGTTAAAGCTGGTGCCAACGCTCAGAAGCCTGCCGCTGCGCTGGGCGGGCTATCTCTCCACCACAGGGGTTTACGGCGATCGTCAGGGCGGTTGGGTGTCGGAACAGGACGACCCGGCGCCAGCGCTGGACCGCAGCATGCGCCGCCTCAACTGCGAACAAGCTTGGTTGCGCTCAGGGCTGCCGATCCAGATTCTGCGTCTGCCAGGCATTTATGGCCCAGGCCGGTCAGTGCTCAACGGCTTGCAGCAAGGGCGGGCCCGCTTGATCGACAAGCCTGGCCAGGTGTTCTGCCGCATCCATGTGGAAGACATCGCAGGGGCCTGCTGGCACCTGATGCATCGCGCCGAGCAGGACGCTCCAGCAAGCCCGGGCAATGGAAGCATCGTGAATGTGGTGGATGACCTCCCGGCTCCCACCGCCGAACTGATGCGGCATGCGGCAGACCTGTTGGGTTGTGCCCTGCCGCCGCTGGAGCCGTTCGACCAGATCGTGGACAGCATGAGTCCGATGGCGCAGTCGTTCTGGAGCGAGAACCGCCGCGTCAGTAACCACAGGCTCTGCCATGAGCTTGGTTACACGTTGCTGCATCCGAACTACCGCGTTGGGCTGCAGGATTGCCTGAACCAGGACAAACTCAATCCGTCTGACCTGCGTTCTCCCCCTCAATCAGCCAACGGTTGAAATCGAAACCCTCGCCTTCCTCAGGCAGGGAAAGCCCCACATCCTCAAGGAAACGGGAGAGATGCAGTTCGATCCAGCCATTGCTCAGGCCAGCGGCCAATCCCACCAACAAACACCCCAGCAGCAGCAAACGCAGCACAGCGATGGGCCCCCACGATTCCACGAACCCTAGGCATGAGCTGGTGATCGCTCTCGGCGATCCCGCGGGCATCGGCATGGAAGTGGTGCTCAAAGCCCTCGCCTCAACGACGCTCCCCCCAGAGCTCCAACCCCTGCTGGTGGGCTGCCGACGCACCCTGATCAGCACCCACGCGCGGCTGCAGCGGCAAACGAGCCACCCCCTCGCCAACCCCGCAGCCCTCAGGATCGACGATCAACCGCTAAAAGCCAGCGTTCAGCCAGGACAGCCCACCACCAGCGGAGCCGATGCGGGGTTTCGCTGGCTGACTCGCGCCGTCGAACTGCTGCAGGAACGGGGGTCCCGCGCCCTGGTCACCGCCCCCATCGCCAAACACCTCTGGCATGCGGCCGGCCACCGCTATCCCGGGCAGACCGAACGGCTGGCTGAGTTGGCTGGACGCCAGCGCTCCTCAATGCTGTTCACCGCCGTCTCTCCCACCAGCGGCTGGCGCCTGAACACCTTGCTGGCCACCACCCACATCCCCCTCAGCCAGGTCCCTGAAGCGCTGACCCCAGACTTGGTACACCACAAACTGAACGTGCTGGAGGAGTTCTGTCGACGCTTCACGAGCACACCCCATCTGCGCATTGCCGGTTTGAATCCCCATGCCGGTGAAGCCACTCAACTGGGCCACGAAGAAGCCGAATGGATGCTGCCGCTGCTGGACCAATGGCGGAAGGACCATCCTCAGGTGCAACTGGTGGGTCCCGTTCCTCCGGACACCTGCTGGATCAGCGCTGCTCGCGCTTGGCAGTCGCCAAACCAGCCTGGTCCTGACGGGATCCTGGCCCTGTATCACGACCAGGGGCTCATTCCCG
This sequence comes from Synechococcus sp. MU1651, assembly GCF_023630635.1. Taxonomy (NCBI): domain Bacteria; kingdom Bacillati; phylum Cyanobacteriota; class Cyanophyceae; order Synechococcales; family Synechococcaceae; genus Synechococcus; species Synechococcus sp. MU1651. Next base: position 17,413 of record NZ_JAKUHJ010000002.1, on the reverse strand, counting down.
TGAAGCTGCTGGCCTTCGACGCAGCGGTGAACACCACTTTGGAACTGCCGTTCCTACGCACCTCCCCCGACCACGGCACCGCCTTCGACATTGCAGGCCAAGGGATCGCCAGCCCTGAGAGCACGACGGCAGCCCTTCAGGCCGCCTGGGACCTGAGCTGACTCAGGCCGGCTTGACCCGCATCAGAACCTGACCGAATTCAACGGGCGTGCCGTTGTCCACCAGGATCTCCACCACTTCACCGCCAACCTCAGACTCAAGCTCGTTCATCAGCTTCATCGCCTCAAGGATGCAGACGGTCTGGCCGACATTGATGCGACTGCCCACCTCAACAAAGGCAGGTTCGCCCGGAGCGGGAGCGCGGTAGAAGGTGCCCACCATGGGAGCCGTGACTTCGAGCAGGTCACTGCGGGTTGCGGTGGATGAAGGCGGTGCAGCTGCAGGCTCGGCGGGCGCAACGGGCGCTGGTGCAGCAGCAACGGGAGCGGGCATGACCGGAGCCATGACGGCCTGGGCCGGCAGGTTGCGACGGATTTCCAGACGGAAGTCGTCCCCTTCCAACCGGAACTCCTGGATGTCGCTCTCGCCGAGCGCTTCCAGCAAGCGGTGCAGTTGTTCGTGATCCAGCTGCATGGTCATCCGTTTTCGCGCCCGAGGTAACTGTCGTTGCGGGTATCCACTTTGATCTTTTCTCCCACAGAAAGGAAGAGCGGAACCATCACTTGTGCACCGGTCTCAAGAATGGCTGGCTTGGTGCCACCGGTGGCGGTGTCGCCTTTGACGCCAGGGTCGGTTTCTTTGATCTCCAGAACCACGGAGTTGGGCAGTTCAACCTCGAGAGGGGTGTCGTTCCAGGACACCACGTTCACCTCCATACCCTCTTTGAGGTATTTGCGGCTCTCGCCGATCTGGTCGGCGCTGAGGCGGGTCTCTTCGTAGGTGGCCATGTCCATGAAGACATAGTCCTCACCTTCCATGTAAGTGTGCTGAAGCGAGGATTTCTCCAACATCGCCTGGGGAAGCATTTCCCCAGCGCGGAAGGTCTTCTCCACCACGTTGCCGGACTTCACCGCCTTGAGCTTGGTGCGCACGAAGGCAGATCCCTTGCCGGGCTTGACGTGCAAGAACTCGACAACACGCCAGACGGCCCCATCGATCTCAATCGTGGTGCCGGTGCGGAAGTCGTTACTGGAGATCATTCCCACCGAACGGTTCCTCGGACTATACGGCTGTGCCAAAGTCCCGTCAGCACTGGGGTTCCCCCTTGGTCCATCAGCGTTTGAACGCCGTCCTTGCTGTTCTGATCAGCTTTGCTCTGATCACAATCGCCGCCCCTGCCTGGGGCGCATTGCCCCAGGGCAATGCTGTGAAGGACCCTGCCGCAATTCTTCGGGACGCGCTTCCCTTCGATCAGGACGACATCCGCGAACTGCAGCATCGGCTGGAACTCACCAGTGACGATCTGCGGGCCAAACGCTGGACAGCCCTCGGCAAGACGGTGTCACGCACTGAATCGCTGCTCAACACCCGCCGCGACACCATCCTGAACGCGGTCCCCGAAGCCAAGCGCGGTACGGCTGAAACACTGTTTGAGCGCGTGGATCAGGGCCTTGAAGACCTCAAAGAGAAGGTCAAAGCCACCGACAAACCAGGCTTCATCGCCGATCGACGCCGGACGCTGCGCTGGATCGGTGATGTAGAGACTCTGCTGGTGCCCGACGGCTTTGAACGGGAGATCCCCGCAGAATTTGATGCCCTGCCACGGCTGCAGGGACGAGCCACCCTCAACATCAGCACCACCCAGGGTGAGCTGACCACCGTGGTGGATGGCTACAACGCCCCACTCACCGCAGGCGCCTTCGTGGATCTCGCCCTCAAGGGCTTCTATGACGGACTGCCCTTCATCCGGGCCGAAGACTTCTACGTGCTTCAGAGCGGTGATCCGGAAGGTCCGGAGATCGGCTACGTGGATCCAAAGACCAAGCAGGAGCGCCATGTGCCTTTGGAGATCCGCGTGCCGGGCGAAGACGACACGATCTACAACGAAACCTTTGAAGACGTGGGCCTGTTCATGGCCACACCAACCCTCCCGTTCGCAACCCTGGGCACCCTTGGCTGGGCCCATTCGGACCAGGCCCTCGACGACGGATCCTCTCAGTTCTTCATGTTTCTCTACGAGGCAGAGCTCACCCCGGCTGGTCTGAACCTCGTGGATGGCCGCAATGCAGCCTTCGGCTACGTGGTGGATGGATTCGATGTTGTGGAGGAATTGGGCGTCGATGACCAGATCACCGCCGTGAAGGTGGTGGAGGGAGCGGAGCAGCTCAAAGCCCACGCATGAGCCCGACCCTGGCGGAGCTGACTGAAACGGAGCTGCTCAGGCGGCTGGCTCGCTTCGCTCCGCCGGATCAGCTCAGTGACGACACCGCAGCCCTGGCCGCAGACGCCCGGCCACTGCTGATCAACACCGACGTTCTGGTGGATGGCATCCATTTCAGCGATGCCACCACAACCGCCATGGATGTGGGCTGGCGCGCCGTTGCCGCCAACCTGTCCGACTTGGCCGCCAGTGGTGCCGTCGACATCGATGGAATCACCGTGGCCCTGGTCGCCCCAGGCCACACCCGTTGGGACTGGGTGGACGGGGTGTATCAAGGCATCAATGCTGCCTTGGAGCAGTACGGCGGCGTTCTGCTGGGGGGTGACTGCTCCAAAGGAGAGCAGAGGCTGCTCTCGATCACGGCACTCGGCCGTCTCGGACCCCTGCGTCTGCATCGCAACGCAGCCCGCCCTGGCGATGTGCTGGTCACCAGTGGGCCCCATGGGCTCAGCCGACTGGGCCTCGCCCTCCTCCAGAACGATCCAAACGTGCGTGACATCGCTTTGTGTTCAACCCTGCGGGACCAGGCGATCGCACGCCACCAACGCCCGACACCTCGGCTGAAGGACGTCCAGCAGCTGCTGGCCTGTAAACCGGAGCATCTGCCCTGGCGGGCTGGGGGAACCGACAGCAGCGACGGACTGCTCTCTGCCGTCGCAGGTCTCTGCAGCAGCAGCGGCTGCGGAGCGGTGCTGCACAACGATCAGCTTCCAACGGCCGAAGGCTGGCCTGAGGGTGCTCGATGGACGGATTGGTGCCTCGCCGGAGGAGAGGACTTTGAGTTGGTGCTGAGCCTTCCCGAAGCCTGGGCCGATGCCTGGCAGCGATGCATCCCCGAAAGCCAGCGCATCGGCCAGATCAATGCTGAAGCGGGCAGCATCCGCTGGGCCCACAACCACGAGCCAGTGGACACAAACGGTTTTGATCACTTCGGCCAGCCCTGAGCAGCCCTAAGCGACCCCCTAAGCGACAGTGGCTGACCAAAAAAAATCCCCCCCAGATCGGGAGGGATCAAAAAAGTGATCAACTGGCGATCACTTCCAGTTCTTGGCCACCACCTCGGCGAGGTCAACAACACGCTGGCTGTAGCCCCACTCGTTGTCGTACCAGGCCAGGATCTTCACAGCCTTGTCACCCATGGCGTAGGTGAGGTCGGCATCAAAGATGGTGGACTCGTTGGTGCCGGCGTAGTCGGTGGACACCAGGGGCAGATCGCTGTACTTGATGATCCCCTTCATGCCGTTCTCGGAAGCCGACTTGATGGCTGCTTTGATGTCGTCGACGCTGGCGGCGCGGGAGGGGCCGAAGGTGAGGTCAACAGCGGAGACGTTCGGGGTGGGAACGCGCATGGCGAAGCCGGTGAGCTTGCCCTTCACCTCGGGGTAAACCAGAGCCACGGCCTTGGCTGCACCGGTGGTGGTGGGAACCATGTTCAGAGCGGCAGCACGGGCGCGGCGCAGGTCGCGGTGGCTGTTGTCCAGGATCCGCTGGTCGCCGGTGTAGCTGTGAATGGTGGTCATCAGACCCCAGTCGAGGCCGAAGTTCTGATCCAGAACCTTGACAATCGGTGCCAGGCAGTTGGTGGTGCAGCTGGCGTTGCTGAGGATGTCCCAGTCTTCGTGGCGGTACTGGTCGTCGTTGACGCCCACAACGAAAGTGCCGACGCGATCACCCTTACCAGGGGCGGTGAGGATCACCTTCTTGGCGCCAGCCTGGATGTGCATGCTGGCCTTCTCATCGGTGTTGAACACACCGGTGGACTCGATCACCAGGTCAACGCCCCACTCCTTCCAGGGGCAGTTGAGGGGATTGCGGTCGGCGAAGAACTTGATCTCCTTACCGTTGACGAACATCGAGCTGTCCGTGGTCTTGATGTCGACGGAGGGATCAAGACGTCCAAGGATGGAGTCGTAGGTCAGCAGGTGAGCGCTGGTGGCGGGGTCGGAGGTGGAGTTCATCCCCACGATTTCCAGGCCGGTGTCAGCGCCCCGGCTGATCCATCCCCGCAGAACATTGCGACCGATCCGGCCGAATCCATTGATCGCAACGCGCAGGGTCATGGCAGAAGCGGCAAAGCCGCGCAAGGGTTTTGGCCGCCGATCATACAGAAATCAGCAGAAATACCTTGTTCCACCCCGCTTCAATCAGCTCGATTCGGCCCTCAGCACGGCAGACAAGCAGCGCCAACTGACTTATCTTTCTTCGGACTGAAGCCCTCCGTTGCCGCGCCTGCTAGACCGCCAGACACCAGTCCACTTCATCGGTGTCGGCGGAATTGGCATGTCGGCTTTGGCCCGGATTCTCGTTGACCGCGGTCACTTGGTCAGCGGATCGGATCCGCGTGACAATTCGACAACACAACAACTGAAGACCCTCGGAGTGAAGGTCTTCCGTCAGCAGGACGCCACCTGCATTGATGCCGTCACGGAAGCAACAGCCGCTGGCTCACCGGTGGTGGTGATCAGCACAGCCATCCCTGAGAGCAATCCGGAACTGCAGCGGGCCCGTCAGCAGGGGCTGGAGATCTGGCATCGCTCCGATCTACTGGCGGCTCTGATCGAGCAGCAACCCTCCATTGCGGTCGCCGGCAGCCACGGCAAAACCACCACCAGCACGTTGATCACCACCTTGCTGTTGGAGGCCGATCAGGACCCAACCGCTGTGATTGGAGGCATCGTCCCCAGCCTCGGCAGCAATGCTCACGCCGGCCAGGGGAAGCTGCTCGTGGCCGAGGCGGATGAATCCGACGGATCCCTGGTGAAGTTCAGCCCCAGCCTGGGGGTGATCACCAACCTGGAGCTGGATCACACCGATCACTACTCCAGCCTCGACGAGCTGATCTCCACCCTGCAACGCTTCGCAGGGGGTTGCGATCGCGTGCTGGCCAATCACGACTGCCCGATCCTGCAGGAACATTTCCAGCCAACGGCCTGGTGGTCCAACCAGAGCGCCGAATCCGTTGACTTCGCCGCCCTGCCCTTGAGCCTTGAAGGCGATCGCTGCGTCGCCCGTTTCTATGAAGCCGGCCACCCCGTCGGCGACTTCACCCTGCCGATGGCCGGGCTGCACAACCTGAGCAATGCCACAGGAGCCTTGGCCGCCTGCCGCATGGAAGGTCTCCCCTTTGACCAATTGGTGGAGGGCCTGGCTGGCCTAAAGGCACCGGGCCGCCGATTTGATCTTCGGGGCACCTGGAAGGGCCGGCACATCGTTGATGACTACGCCCACCATCCCAGTGAGGTGCAGGCAACCCTGGAGATGGCACGCCTGATGGTGCGCAGTGGCCGCAGTCCGCTCCCCACAGCACCACAACGGCTCCTGGCGGTGTTCCAGCCGCACCGCTACAGCCGCACCAGGCAGTTCCTCGATGGCTTCGCCAAAGCCCTACAGAACTGTGATCTGCTGCTGCTGGCTCCCGTCTATCCCGCAGGCGAGCAACCGCTGCAGGGCATCAGCAGCAACGCCCTGGCGGATCGGGTACGCAAGCTGAAACCGAATCTTGAAATCGCCGTCGCAGACAACCTCGATCAACTCACCGAGCTGGTGATCCAGCACAGCCGCGAGAACGATCTTGTTCTGGCCATGGGTGCTGGCGACGTGAATGGACTGTGGTCAAGGCTGACGTCATGACCCAGTGCGATGCCCTCCTACCGCAGGCTGGAGTCAAGCTGGCGGACTACACCACCTGGCGGGTGGGAGGAGCGGCCGAATGGCTGGCCGAACCCGCCAGCCTTGAGGAAACCCAGGCCTGGATCGAATGGGCCGCTCACCAGGGCATGCCCTGCCGCGTCATCGGCGCTGGGTCGAACCTGCTGATTCACGATGACGGCCTGCCGGGGCTCTCGCTCTGTCTGCGCAAACTTCAGGGGCTGCAGCTTGATGCCACCACGGGGACCGTGGAGGTGCTCGCCGGCGAACCGATCCCATCACTGGCAAGACGCGCTGCCCGCGCTGGATTGCATGGTCTGGAGTGGTCGGTTGGAATCCCGGGAACCGCTGGCGGTGCGGCTGTGATGAATGCAGGAGCCCAGGGAGGCTGCACAGCGGAATGGCTGGAGTCGGTGCGGGTCATGCCCATGGAAGGGGGCAACTGCTTTGAGCTGCAGCGGGATCAACTGGACTTCGCCTACCGGCACAGCCGTCTTCAAGACGACAACCTCGTGGTGTTGTCGGCACGGTTCCGCTTGCAGCCCGGTCACGATCCGGATGAACTGAAGCGGCTCACCACGGCGAACCTCAGTCACCGCACCACCACGCAGCCCTACCAACAACCCAGCTGCGGCAGTGTTTTCCGCAATCCCGAACCGCTCAAGGCCGGACGGCTGATCGAAGAGCAAGGACTGAAGGGAACCCGGATCGGCGGCGCCGAAATATCAACCGTGCATGCCAATTTCATCGTCAACACCGGTGATGCCGAGGCAAAGGACATCGCCAAGTTGATCCAGCTGGTGCAGAACCGCATCGAAGCCGAACACGGGATCCGTCTGCACCCCGAAGTGAAGCGGCTGGGATTCGCTTCGGCGGCTTAACCTTCCGGCTCCCACAGGATCGCCATGGCAGGGTTCGGACTCCCCAATTTCGGCCAGCTCACCGAAGCCTTCAAGAAGGCCCAGGAGATTCAGCAGAACGCTCAGGCCCTGCAAGACGAACTGGACGGGATGGAGATCGAAGGCAAGAGCAGCGATGGCCGCGCCAGCGTTTGGCTGTCGGGCAACCAGCAACCCCTGCGGGTACGACTGGACCCAGCCCTGCTGCAGGAGGGCCAACAGGCCAGCGAAAAGGCCACCCTTGAAGCCCTGCAGGCGGCCTATGAGCAATCCACCGCCACGATGAAGGGCCGGATGGAAGAACTCACCGGTGGCCTGAATCTCAACCTCCCCGGGATGGGCGGCTGAGGCTGCTCTGCTCGATCAACGCGGCCTTATAGAGGGCATAGCGTTCCCAGTCCGTGGACACGCCGCAGCCGGGCTCACCGCGATGCAGGCAGTCGCGGAAGCGACAGGGCCAGGGATCAAGTTGCTGGCGCAGCTCCGGAAAGAGAATCCCCAGTTCCTGGGGGTCATCCGGCAGATCGGGGCGGTTGAACCCGGGAGTGTCAGCCACCCTCGCGCTCGGCCCCAGGGGAAACAGCTCCACGTGGCGGGTGGTGTGGCGCCCGCGCTGCAGTCGACCGGACACCGCAGCCGTGCGCAGTTGAAGGTCAGGGCGCAACTGGTTCAGCAGGCTGCTCTTTCCCACCCCAGAAGGCCCACACAGCACCGAAAGCTGCGCACCAGCCAGACGCTGCCGTAAAGCATCAATGCCGGTTCCGGCTGCACTGGACAGCGCCAGCGGGTCATAGCCCCACCCCTGCAACCGGGTCACAAGCCGCTCGAGCGCTGCAGCTGAGAGGAGGTCTGTTTTGGTGAGCAGAAGGATCACCTCCAGCCCGGTCCGTTCCGCCGTCAACAGGAAGCGACTGGCCTGATCAGGGTCAAAGCTGGGCTGTTCCACCGCCAACACCACAGCCACCAAGGAAACGTTGGCCACCGGTGGGCGTGTGAGAAAACTGTGGCGTGGCTCGACCTCCGCCACCACGGCACGCCCCTGGCCTGGATCAATCGCCTCGACGCGAACCCGATCGCCCACATAAACGGCTTCACCCCGATGGCTGAGCCGGGTGCGACGGGTGCAGAGCAGCCGCCCTGGGCATCCATCGGGTGCGACATCCAGCTCCACCTCCAGGTAGTTGGCCTGGAGCGCCACCACCATCCCGGATGCCACCGAACGGCCGGTGTCAACCACCGCAGATCACCTCGATGGTGATGGCATCCGGCGTTTGGTCAATGCACTCCACACGATGGCCTGCATCCCTCAGGCCTGGAAGAACCATGGCCTCAGGCTCACCCCGATCAAGACAGACCTCGAGACAGTCACCGCTGTTCATCTGCTCGAGGGTGAGCTTGCAGCGAATGAAATTCACCGGACAGGGCGTTCCCCGCAGATCCAGGGAACGCCTGCTCATCCCTTCTGACCGAACAAGCGAGCGAACAGACCACTGTTGTGATGGTGGTGTTGCTTGCCGCGGGCGGAATGGTGACCCGCCAACTGCTCGAGGAGCTCCCGCTCCACATCACTGATCCGCTTCGGCAGATCCACGGTGACCGTCACGCGCTGATCGCCCCGTGCCACCGGATTCCCGAGCTTGGGAATGCCCAGATTCGGCAGGGTGAGCACCGTGCCGGGCTGGGTGCCGGCGGGGATCTCCAGCTCCTTGCTGCCATCCACGGTTTCCACCTCAATGGTGTCGCCAAGAATCGCCTGGAGGTAGCTGACCTTGACCTCCGAGAAGATGTTCAGGCCATCCCGCTGCAAACGCGGGTGATTGCGAACGGTGAGGAACACGTAAAGGTCACCGGACGGGCCTCCCCGGGGTCCGGCGTTGCCTTCGCCGGTCACACGCAGCCGTGTTCCGGTGTCCACCCCGGCAGGGATGTTGATCCGCAGCTTCTTGCGCACCTGTTTGACACCCTGGCCACCACAGGACCCGCAGGGATCCGAGATCACCTGGCCCGTGCCTCCACAGTTGGGGCACTCGGCGACCTGAGTGAAACTGCCAAAGGGAGTTCGGGTGGCACGGCGCACCTGCCCGGCGCCGCCACAGGTGCCGCAGGTGGTGGGTCCACTGCCCGCTTTGGCACCGCTGCCGCCGCAGGTGTCGCAGGTCTCCAGATGCGGGATCTTGATCTCCTGCTCCTGACCGAACACCGCCTGCTCGAAATCAATGGTCAGGTCGTAACGAAGGTCATCCCCCTGCTGAGGACCCTGACGCCGCGGCCGACCAGCTCCAGCAGCCCCAGGTCCACCGAAGCCCTGGAAAAACGTCTCGAACAGATCCGCGAATCCGCCCATGTCCCCCATGTCGGGGGCACCGGCCGCACCACCAAGTCCGGCTTCGCCGAACTGGTCATAACGGGCTCTGGTCTGGGGATCACTGAGCACCTCGTAGGCGCGGCCGATTTCCTTGAAACGGTCTTCAGCTCCCGGATCCTTGTTGATGTCGGGGTGGTACTGACGCGCCATGCGCCGATAAGCCCGCTTGAGGCTGTCGGGATCCACATCCCGGCTGACGCCGAGCAGGTCGTAGAAGTCGGCCATCAGGCCTCCTCCGCCGTCTGATCCGGTGCCGCTACGGCCTCAGCAGGCGCTGACGCCGAATCTGATGGTCCTGGACCCATCGACACCTTCACCATGGCGTGGCGCAGCACACGCCCATCGCGGTGGTAGCCGCGCTGGAGCTCCTCGCAGACCACGTCCTCCGCAAACTCGCTGCTTTCCTCCCGCAGCACGGCCTCATGCAGGTTGGGATCGAACTCCTGACCAACCACTTCCATCCGGGCCACCCCCTGCTGCTTCAGCACCTCCACCAGTTGCTTGTACAGACCCTGGTAACTGCGGTGCAGCGCCTGGGCCTCCTCACCTTCAGGGTTCAGCTGCTGACGGGCCCGCTCGAAGTTGTCGACGACGGGGAGAATCTCCGTGAGAGTCGAGCAGACCAGCTGCTGACGCATGTCGTCCTGGTCGCGACTCTGGCGCTTGCGGAAGTTGTCGAAATCCGCCGCAATGCGCATGTATTGGCTATTGAGCGTCTCATGCTCTTGCTTCAACGCGCTCAACTCCTGCTCGAGCTGCTGCATCCGATCCGCCGGATCAACCGCTGCAGGAGCCTGTTCAGACGTCACCTCGGACGCATCAGGAGCGGACTCCGGCGTGGCTGGAACAGCACCGGACTCAACGGTCTGGTCCTGCTCTGGGGTGGAGGCGTCGCCGCTCATGCTGACCGCTCAAGGATTTCTGTCTAGACATGTTGAAGGGCAACGCTTACCTCCCACAAGCTGCGGAAGCCCGCACCTCGGTCGCCATCGATGACTCTGACGCTGCCCACCCCCGATGCCAGCGACACGGCACGGCAGCGTTTCGCCCTTGAATTGCTGTTGCAGCAACCGGTTCCGGGCCCAGAGCAACTGCTGGCAAGCCGCAAGCTGCTCAGCGACGCCCTCCCGGACGTCAGCCCGAATCAATGGCGGGCCCTGCAGGCCATGCCGATCGCAATCGGTGCAGACCACCTGGACATCGCGATCCCCAGCCAGTGGCGAGACCAGGAATGGCAACACCTGATCGATCAGCTGCCGGAGCATCACCGCACGATCCGCCTTTACCCCGCCATCGAAGCGGATCTTCAGCGGGCCTTGGCCATAGAAACGGACCAACCACCAACAGAACAAAAACCGCCAGCCACAGAACAGTCGAGCAACCCTGCAACGGCCGAGACCGGTAGCACTCTCGATGTAAATGCTGAGTCCTTTCTCCACGGCTTCAGCCCCGATGAGGTGCCGGAGAACGACGACGAAGACAGCCAATTGGCCCGGGATGCCATTGACCTTGAGGCCAGCCTCAACGATGCAGAAGCCTCACCCGTGGTGACGCTGGTGGACCGAATCCTGCTGCAGGCCATGTCAGTAGGGGCCAGTGACATTCACGTGGAGCCACAGCAGAAGGGGTTGCGTCTGCGTTTCCGCCAGGACGGTGTGCTCCAGCAGTACGTGGAGCCGCTGCCCAGTCGCCTGATTCCTGCGGTGACATCCCGCTTCAAGATCCTGGCGGATCTCGACATCGCCGAACGGCGCCAGGCCCAGGACGGCCGCATTCGCCGCAAGTACCGCGACCGGGTAATCGATTTCCGCGTCAACACCCTGCCCAGTCGCTTCGGGGAAAAGGTCTGTCTGCGCCTGCTGGACAGTGGAGCGACTCAACTGGGGCTGGACAAGCTGATCAGCGATCCAGACGCACTGGCACTGGTGCGGGAGCTGGGGTCCAAACCCTTCGGAATGATCCTGGTCACTGGACCAACGGGCTCCGGAAAATCGACCACCCTCTATTCACTTCTTGCCGAGCGCAACGATCCGGGCATCAACATTTCCACGGTGGAAGACCCGATCGAATACACCCTTCCGGGCATCACCCAGTGCCAGGTAAACCGAGACAAGGACTTCGACTTCGCCACGGCACTGCGGGCCTTCATGCGCCAGGACCCGGACGTTCTGCTGGTGGGAGAAACCCGTGATCTCGAAACCGCCAAAACAGCGATTGAGGCTGCCCTGACCGGTCACCTGGTGCTCAGCACCCTGCACGCCAACGATGCCCCCAGCACCATTGCCCGCCTAGACGAAATGGGCGTGGAGCCCTTCATGGTGTCGGCATCCCTGATCGGGATCATTTCCCAGAGGCTGCTGCGCAGGGTCTGCTCCCACTGCCGAGAGCCCTACCGACCGAAGGAACGGGAGCTGGGCCGCTTCGGGCTGATGGCCAGCAGGGAAGCAGATGTCACCTTTTACCGGGCGCATCATCACGGCCCCAACGAGCAGGTTTGCCCCCATTGCCAGGGGAGCGGCTACAAGGGCCGCGTCGGAATTTATGAAGTGCTGCGGATCCAGGAGGACATGGCCACCGCCATCTCCAAGGGCGCCAGCACCGATGTGATCCGCCAGCTCGCCCTGGAATCAGGAATGGTGACCCTGCTCGGCTACAGCCTCGAACTGGTGCGACGGGGCGAGACCACGCTGGAAGAGGTGGGGCGGATGGTGCTGACAGATTCCGGGCTGGAATCCGAGCGCAGAGCCCGCGCTCTCAGCACAATGACCTGTGAAGGATGCGGCGCCGGTCTGCAGGAAGGCTGGCTCGAGTGTCCCTATTGCCTGACACCACGCCACTGAGGAGCCGGTCATGGATCTGATGATCGAAGACCTGATGGAACAACTGGTGCAGGGCGGTGGCAGTGATCTGCACCTCGCTACAGGTCAACCGCCCTACGGCCGCTTCAGCGGTGAACTGCGTCCGATGACGGACCGACCCCTGGCCGAGGAGGACTGCAACAAGCTGATCTTCTCGATGTTGAACAACAGCCAGCGCAAGACTCTGGAGCAGACCTGGGAACTGGACTGCGCCTACGGCCTCAAAGGAGTTGCACGCTTCCGCGTGAACGTCTACCGCCAGAAAGGCAGCTATGCCGCCTGCCTGCGGGCCCTTGGCAGCACGATTCCCAGCGTTGAACGGCTCAACCTGCCTCCTGTGGTGCTGGAGACCAGCACGCGGCCCCGAGGGCTTGTGCTGGTGACCGGTCCGACCGGATCCGGCAAGACCACCACCCTGGCGGCGCTACTGGATCACATCAATCACACCCGCAGTGAACACATCCTCACGATCGAAGACCCGATCGAATTCGTTTACCAGAGCGACAAAAGCCTGGTGCACCAACGCCAGCTGAACGAAGACACCCGCAGCTTCGCCAATGCCCTGCGCGCCGCCCTTCGGGAGGACCCGGACGTGATCCTGGTGGGTGAGATGCGCGATCTGGAAACCATTCAGCTGGCGGTGAGTGCTGCCGAAACCGGACATCTGGTCTTCGGAACCCTGCACACCAGCTCCGCCGCCCAGACCGTGGACCGCATGGTCGACGTCTTCCCACCGGAACAACAGACGCAGATCCGTGTGCAGCTCTCAGGCAGCTTGGTGGCTGTGTTTTCCCAGACCCTTTGCCGACGTCAGAACCCGGCAGAGGGGCAGTTCGGTCGGGTAATGGCGCAGGAGATCCTGATCAACACACCCGCCACCGCCAACCTGATCCGCGAGGGCAAAACAGCCCAGCTCTATTCCCAAATCCAAACGGGGGGAGAACAGGGCATGCAGACCCTGGAAAAAGCCTTGGCCAACCTTGTGCTCAATGGGGATGTGTCCCGCGCCGAAGCGATGGGCAAAGCCAGCAAACCGAGCGAATTGCAGCGCTTGATCGGTGAAATCTGAACGGAGAGATAAGCATTAATGCCCCCCTTTATTGCCTCATACACCGGTCCCACCGGACAGCCGCGGACAGTAAAGATAAAGGCAGCCAACCTGGCTGAAGCCAAAAAGCTGCTGCGGCGTCGGGGCATTCGCGCCGAAGAGCTGCGGCCCGTCAGCCCTGGAAGCACCCAGGACGGGAAAGCTGACAGGGCCGACACGGCAGGTTTCAAGTCGATCGATCTCAACCGCATGTTTGAGAAAACCCCGGGCGTCAAAGAGAAAGCCGTGTTCGCCAGCAAGCTGGCGGCCCTGGTCGATGCCGGCGTGCCGATCGTGCGCAGCCTCGATCTGATGGCGACGCAGCAGAAGCTGCCGATGTTCAAACGTGCGCTCACCAAAGTGAGCCTCGACGTCAACGAGGGCATTGCCCTGGCAACAGCCCTGCGTCAGTGGCCGAAGGTGTTTGATCAGCTCAGCATCGCCATGGTGGAAGCGGGGGAAGCCGGCGGTGTACTGGATGAAGCCCTGAAGCGACTGGCCAAATTGCTGGAAGACAACGCCAAACTTCAGAACCAGATCAAGGGAGCCTTGGGCTATCCCGTCGCCGTGCTTGTGATCGCCATCCTGGTGTTCCTGGGAATGACCATCTTTCTGATTCCGACTTTCGCGGGGATCTTCGAAGACCTGGGTACCGAGCTGCCGGCCTTCAGTCGAATGCTTGTTGACTTGAGTGAACTACTGCGATCGCCTGTGGCGCTCTATGGGGTTGTAGCCATTCTGATTTGCACTTGGCTGCTCGGCCGGTTCTACGCAACCCACAACGGTCGTCGAACAATCGACCGCCTGATGCTGAAGCTGCCACTCTTCGGAGAACTGATCCTGATGACAGCGACAGCTCAGTTCTGCCGGATTTTCAGTTCGCTCACGCGGGCCGGTGTGCCGATCCTGATGTCGATGGAGATCTCGAGCGAAACCGCCGGAAACGCCATCATTTCTGATGCCATCCTTGCCTCGCGGGGCATGGTTCAGGAAGGCGTGCTTTTGAGCAATGCGCTGATCCGTCAGAAGGTGCTGCCCAACATGGCCCTGAACATGCTGGCCATCGGCGAGGAAACCGGTGAGATGGACAAAATGCTCAGCAAAGTGGCTGACTTCTACGAAGACGAAGTCGGCGCCATGGTCAAGGCGCTCACCTCGATGCTCGAGCCCGCGATGATCGTGGTGGTGGGCGGAATCGTGGGATCCATCCTGCTGGCGATGTATCTACCGATGTTCAGCGTGTTTGATCAGATCCAGTGAGCACTGCAGCGATGGCCAGGCCCGCGAGCCAACCGCCGCTCCAGCAAGCCTGAAAGTTAAAACCGCCGGTCACCCCATCCACATCCAGCAGTTCACCCGCCAGGTAAAGACCGGGGCAGCGGCGGCTCTCCATCGTGGCCAGGTTGACCTCCCCCAAGGCAACACCGCCAGCAGTGACAAACTCCTCCCCGAACGGCCCACGACCCTGAATCGGCACACTCTGCGCACAGAGCAGCTCCACCAATCGACGCTCCGCCTTGATCGGCAGATCCGCCCAACGGCGCTCTGGCTCCACCCCAGCCATGGTCAAAAAGGCTTGCCACAACCGCCGAGGCAGATGGTCGAAGGGCTTCGCTGCTGCAAGGGTTCGCCGGGCCTGCTCCTGTCGCCATTGCTGAAACCGCTCGGTCAGCCCCGACCGCCCCAAGCCAGCGCTCCAATCCAACTTCAGCTCACCCCTGTAGCGGTTCTGATGAAGGGCCCTGGCGGCAAAGGCTGAGAGGCGCAACGTGGCGGGTCCACTCAGACCGCGATGGGTGATCAACACCCGCCCGGTCTGGCGGAAGCGCTGATCGCCCAGCTTGAGATCAAGGCCCACATCGTCGATGGCGATACCACTGCAGGCCGACAGGGCCGGTGCCTGCAGGGCAAGGCTGAACAGCGATGGCACCGGCGGCACCACCTGATGGCCGAGGGCTGCAGCCAGGTTTCGGCCACTGGGATGCCCCCCCGTGGCCAGCATCAAGCAGCCTCCACGCAAAGGCTCGAGGCCGCGGCCCTCGAGCACAAACCCCCCCTCGGGGTGAACGCGCACCTGCTGGACCATCGCCTTCGTGCGCAGCTGGACACCCGACGCCCTTGCCGCCTTCTGCAGGCACTGAATCACGGCCTCAGAACGGTTCTGCTGCGGAAACATCCGTCCATCGGGTTCCTCCACCAGCGTGAGCCCATGCTCGTCAAACCAGGCGATCGCATCGCCGCAGGCGAAGCGACTGAAGGGCCCCCGCAGGGGTCGACTGCCACGGGGGTAATGGGTCGCCAGTTCACGGGGGTCCCAGCAGGCATGGGTCACATTGCAGCGACCGCCACCGCTGATGCGCACCTTCTGGAGAGGCTCAGGGGTGCCTTCCAGCACCAGCACCCGCCGAACCCCCTGCTCAGCTGCAGTGATCGCCGCCATATACCCGGCAGGACCACCGCCAACAACGATCAGATCAAGCGGGCTGGAAGCGGAGGGCGACACCGTTGTTGCAGTAGCGCTTGCCGGTGGGTCGCGGTCCGTCATTGAACACGTGGCCCTGGTGCCCACCACAACGGCTGCAGTGGTATTCCGTGCGCGGCAGGATCAATTTGAAATCTACTTTCGTGGCGATGGCTCCATCCAGGGGCTGCCAGAAGCTGGGCCAGCCGGTGCCGCTGTCGAATTTGGCCTCCGACGAAAACAAAGCTGCATCACAACCAGCGCAGTGATACGTGCCGGAACGCTTCTCCCCATTGAGAGGACTGGTGAAAGGGCGCTCCGTTCCCTCATTGCGCAACACGTCGTAGGCCTGGGGAGACAACCGCTCACGCCACTGGTCAGCCTTGAGATCCCACGAGGGATCGCCAGCTTTGGATGCGGCCAGCACAGGCTGAGGTCTCCAGAGACTGCCAAACACCCCTGCCATTGCCGCCAACAGCAACGATCGACGGGACAGAACGGCGACACTCAAGCTCATCGGTGCTGAAGCGGGAATCTCGGGCGGTTCTAATGGATTGATGACTGCCTCCGGATCCACCGCTGCCTACCGCTTCAGTGTGGCCCCGATGCTGGATTGCACCGACCGCCACTTCCGGGTGCTGATGCGGCAGATCAGCCGCAGGGCCCTGCTCTACAGCGAAATGGTGGTGGCCCAGGCGCTGCACCACAGCAAGCGACGCAACAAGCTGCTGGACTTCGATCCTGTGGAGCATCCCATCGCCCTGCAGGTGGGGGGGGACGACCCAGCCCTGCTGGCCGAAGCGGCACGACTGGCGCAGGACTGGGGCTACGACGAGATCAACCTCAATGTGGGTTGCCCCAGCCAGAAGGTGCAGGCAGGAAATTTCGGAGCTTGCCTGATGGCGGAACCGGATCTGGTCGCCCGCTGCGTGGAAGCCATGGTGGACGCAGGGGGAATCCCCGTGACCGTGAAGCATCGGATCGGCATTGACGATCTCGACAGCGATGCGCTGCTGACGAACTTCGTGGATCGGGTGGCGCTGGCGGGGGCCAGCCGCTTCGCTGTTCATGCCCGTAAGGCCTGGCTGGAGGGCCTCGATCCCAAGCAGAACCGGACGATTCCTCCGCTGCAACATGAGCGCGTGGTAGCGCTTAAGCAACGCCGCCCCAACCTGGTGATTGAAATCAACGGGGGGCTGGAATCCCCTGAAGACTGCCTTCAGGCACTGGAAGGGTGCGATGGCGCCATGGTGGGCCGAGCGGCCTACAGCCATCCCCTGCGCTGGACCAGCGTCGATGCCCTCATTTTCGGGGAGGAATCACGCCAGATCCTGGCGTCAGACGTTGTGAACGGGCTGCTTCCCCATGCGGCCGCCCATCTGGAGCGAGGAGGACGAATCTGGGACCTCTGCCGTCACCTGGTGCAACTGGTGGAAGGCGTTCGTGGTGCGCGGCACTGGCGCCGGGAGCTGGGAGAGAAAGCCCAGCGCCCAGGGGCCGATCTGGATGTGCTGCGCAATGCCGGGCAGCAGCTCAAGGACGCAGGCCTCTGATCAACGGCTGAGGTCAGCCCTCAGCCCCGCCGTAACCGGAATAGTCATCGCTACCGCCACTGGACGATCCACGGCGACGACGGCTGCGACCTTCGTCGTAGGCATTGCCCTCACCAGCGTTATCGCGGGCGCCATAGCTGCGGTCTTCCCAGCCCCGTGCAC